>JBDHXU010000021.1:0-40674 GCA_039810905.1 Cyclobacteriaceae bacterium
TAAGCCATTTGCATCAGTCCGGGTTTGGAACGGGTGCTCCTGAAATATCCTTCGAGCCATGGCGACTCAATGACTCCCTCCAGCCTGTAAAATCCGCCGAAAAGAAATTCACCAAAGGCATTGACCGAAGTAACGGAATCAAGATTGAATACCATCCTCCCGCCCAGGTAGCTTTCGGTTCCTGAGAGGCGCGGAGCAACATTTACCGTGTCCAGCAGCTGGTTAGAGTAATTGAAGGTGCGCAGTTTGAAGTAGGCGCTGTAGAAAAATCCCGAGGCCCTGCCTTTGATGCCTGCTTCCTGCCTCATGCTCACAAACGTAGTCTGGTCAGAAGGACTGAGCGAATCGGTGCGGTGGATATTCATGGAATAATCATAGAAAGCGCCATCCACGTTCAGGTCATCTGTATATCCATTGGTCTGCTTGTAGAAGTCAGCGATGTGATAGACCTGGAAAGGTTTCGCAAGCTGAAATTGCTGGAAGAAATGAATATTGCGCCTGTAGTCTTCTACACGCGCCGATAAAAGATTTGGCTTTTGATTGGGGTCCCAGATCTTGACCTGAGGATCATCGGCGTTCATGGTAACTCCGCCGTTTTCATACACGCGATGACGGATGCGTTGAAAGTTGAAAAGCAGGGTGTACTTCCCATTCTTGGAGGAATAGCTTGAATAGATGTCATAGTAATGACTTACGGTCTGGTAGTCACCCCTACCCTTACTTTGAATCTGTTTGAGCACCAGGATAGGACGGTAATTGAATCCAAAATTCCATCTCGGATTGATGTTGCGGCTGAACTCTATCCTTGTCATGGCCCTCCCGCTTCCACCCCAGATAATCTGCATGCGGGTGTAGGGAGAGCGTGTGTTGAAATATCTCAACTGCTCCGTGGAGTAATAGGGTTCGTAGCCGTAGAAACCTGAGTGTGCCCCGATCATTGTACCTACCTGCGGAAAGATCGGGCTTAAGGCTGTGCCCATCACGCCGAGGTCCTTGTACTTGTTAAAGAATCGTTCTGTGAACATCCATCGGTGATAATTATGGATGGTCGTATCCAGCGGGCGGTATACGGCACGGTTCATGAAAATCTCGTCCTCTGTAGTCCACTTGGAAGTTTGTGGGCCATAAACATTCCGGGTAGTGTCGTCGATAATGGACGATCCTCGTCTGCTTTCGTCCTTTATCTGCTGACGGCGCTGCGCAACGGCAACAAATGGGCCTGAAAGGGCCAAAAAAACGATAAAATACCGCAAAAACACGCGCAAAGATAATGGACTCATTGGGTTCCATCCGTCTTTCCGACGGCCTGGAGAATGAGCTCATCAAATTTCGAACCATCTTCCAAAAATGACTGCCGGATAGGTAAATAGAAACAAGGAAGTGATTCCAAAAAGGGGTGGTATTCAGGATTCAGCAGCCGGACCATATCCTTTTCGGTAGTAAGCACCGATACGGGTTCAGTTTGTTCCTTCCAGTACTTCAGGATACTATCGAGATCCTGCTTCGTGTAGTGGTGATGGTCTCCGAAGCGAAAGTGCTTGATCAATTCGAATCGCGACTGAATGAATTCAACAATAGATTCCGTCCTGGCAATCCCCGTCACGAGGATGATTTTTTTTTCCAATTTCCGTTCCGAGCCTATGGGTACGGGGTCCACATACTGGATCTCGCTGAAGAACACCGGCTTGTTTCCTGCATAGCGCCGGATCCTGTCAGTCATTTCAGATTTCTTTTCTTGAGAAAGTCCACCGGCACATTTGGTTACGACCACAACGTCAGCCCTGGCGGCACCGGAGCGTCCTTCCCGCAACCTTCCCAAGGGCATGAGAAAGTCAGTATAAAAGGGTCTGTAAAAGTCAGTTACCAGAATGGTCAGATGAGGCCGTATTCTCCGGTGTTGAAGGGCATCGTCCAACAGTATCACTTTCGTATCCGGTACATCCTGGAGTATGTTGGGTATGGCAAATACGCGATCTTCACTTACAAACACATGAATGTCTTTTCCGAATTTCCGGAACAACTGCATAGGCTCATCTCCTATGCTGCGTGCATTATCGAGCTCGCATGCATGACGGTAACCTGATGATTCCCTGCGGTATCCACGGCTCAGCGTGGCAACGGCATGCCGCTCCTTCAGCAGACGGATCAGATATTCCACCATCGGCGTCTTGCCCGAACCACCCACGTTCAGGTTTCCGACAGAGATCACAGTGGTTGTAAATTCGAACGAGGGCCTGTGACCCATGTCATACAGATGATTCCGGAAGCGCGTACCCAGGTTGTATACGGCCGCAAACGGGTATAAGAGTATTTTATGAATGTTCATGCGACCGACCGACTGGACCCTCAAAAGCAATACATTTGCCCATGGCTAATCCAAAGATAAAGGATGTCGTTTCTTTTTTGGAAGCATGGGCTCCCCCTTCCCTTCAGGAATCTTATGACAACGCCGGGTTGCTGGTAGGTGACAGGGAAAAAAATGTCACAGGCATTCTCGTCGCACTTGATTGCACAGAAGCTGTAGTGGAGGAAGCGAGGCGGACCGGATGTAACCTGATCGTTGCGCATCACCCCATCATTTTCAAGGGCTTAAAAAGGCTTACCGGCGCGAACCACGTGGAGAGAACCGTCATCTCAGCAATCCGTAATGAGATTGCCTTGTTTGCCGCACATACCAATCTCGACAATGTTTTCACGGGCGTGAATCAGAAGATTGCATCTGTAATCGGATTGAAGGAAACTCATATCCTGATACCGCGAAAAGATACCCTGAGCAAACTTGTGACTTTCATCCCACATTCACATGCAGGTCAGGTTATGGATGCATTATTCAAGGCTGGCGCCGGGCAAATAGGCAACTACAAGAATTGCAGTTTTCGCCTCGATGGTCAAGGCACTTATTTGCCATCAGAAGGCTCCCATCCATTCAAGGGTGAGCCGGGTAAAATGGAGACAGTTGATGAAACCCGTGCAGAGGTAATCTTCCCGCGACACCTCACCTCAGCCATTATGAACGCGTTGAGGGCAACACATCCCTATGAAGAAGTGGCCCATTACCTGACCGAACTTTCCAATGAAGATCAGGAGAGTGGCACAGGAATGATAGGACTTCTTCCAGAACCTCTTGAACCATTCGAGTTCCTCAGGCGTTTAAAAGCCAGCATGGCTTTAAACGTGATACGCCACACTGCTCCTGCCGGCCAAATCCATAAGGTTGCAGTGTGCGGAGGTTCGGGCAGTTCCTTTCTCAGGGCCGCAATCCTGGCAGGTGCCGATGCCTATGTATCGGCCGATTTCAAGTACCATGAGTTCTTTGAGGCTGAGGGGAAAATCCTCATAGCAGACGTCGGACACTTTGAAAGTGAGCAGTTTACCAAGGACCTTCTAGTGGAGGTTTTGAGTAAAAAATTCCCTACTTTTGCGATCAATTTTTCAAAAACCGTCACGAATCCAATAAGTTACCTGTAAATGATGGAAAATCAGACAATTGCACAAAAACTGGAAGCCCTTGTTAAACTTCAATCCATAGACACAAAACTTGATCAGCTCAGGAAGCTGAGGGGCGATCTGCCTGATGAGGTTCAGGACCTGGAGGATGAGATTGAGGGGTACCGTACGCGGATGACCCGGTACGAGGCAGACCAGAAGGAAATTGAGGATTCTATCAAGAAGAACAAGGAAGCGATCAAGGAGGCTGAAAAGCTGGTCAAGAAGTATAACGAACAGCAGAAAAACGTCAAGAACAACCGTGAGTTTGACGCCATTACCAAGGAAATAGAACTTCAGGAACTTGAAGTTCAGATTTGCGAAAAGAAGATCAAAGAAGCCAAGGAGAAGATTGAGGAAAAGAAGGTAGAGATTGGCAAGATTGAAGGCTCCATAAAAGAGCGTACGGAAGACCTCGAGAACAAGAAGAAGGAACTGGAAGAAATCGCAGGTGAGAGCCAGGAAGAAGAAAAGAGGCTGCTCGCCGAACGCGAAAAGGCCACCAAAAAGATCGAGGAGAAATTATTGAAGTACTACGAAAGACTCAGGTCCAACCTATCCAACGGCCTTGCCGTTGTGAGGGTGGTGCGCGGAGCAGCGGAAGGATGCAATATCATTATCCCGCCTCAGAAGATTGCTGAGATCCGCGAAAAAAAGAAGCTAGTCATTGACGAACACTCCGGCAGGATTCTGGCGGACGTGGATATGGAATCCCTGGAGGAGGATACCAAGCCCAAGAAAGCCGCACCCGCACGCCGCTCCAAAAAAGTTGCTTAGGCCGGGCATCAAATATGTCGCAAAAAAGGCAGTCGTACCCGTCTGCTTTTTTTTGTTTTTAAGCCCCAATGTCCTGGCAACTGACAATATCTGGCAGTTTGATCCAGCCCTGGAAAAAATCTACAACCTGATATTGAATCTTCAGACGGATCAGGCGTACACCGAACTTTCCCATCTTAAGAACGCCAATGAACTGCACAAGATGTATGTGCAGACCTTCCTTGAGACAGTGGATATTCTCATCACCGAGGATGAAAAGAGGTTTGAAAAGGTTCATGAGGAAATTCACAGGAGAATAGAAAGGCTCGACCAAATGCCCGCATCCGCCGAAACCCTTTTCCTCAAAGCTGAGCTTAACCTTCAACGCGGATTCAATCTTCTTAACCTGAGTCAGGAGCTAAATGCTGTGCTGGCCATCCGGCAGGCCTACCAGGCCACCCAGGAGTGCATCAAAAAGTACCCTTCCTTCATTCCAATAAAGAAGACATATGGTGTACTGCAGGTCATGGTAGGATCCGTCCCGGGAAAGTACCAGTGGTTCATGAGCCTGCTGGGAATGAAAGGATCCGTGAAGGTGGGGCAAAAGAACCTGGAAGAACTTAGGTTGTCCAAGTCATCACTGAGCACTGAGGCCACCGTTCTGTATTTTACCATCAAAGGATTCATCAACCAGCAATTCCCGGAGGCCGCTGCAGGATTCCTCGAAATCCTGCAGAAGGAACCCGACAATCGGCTGTTCCTCTTCCTTGCAATTAACATGCTCATGAAGGACTCGCAAGGAGAAGAAGCGCTTACACTTATTCAAAATCTCGAAAAGCAGCCATCAGGTCTCGCCATGGCCTACATTGACTACCTTCACGGTGAAGCCCTCCTCGAAAAGGGCGACTACGCACAAGCCATCCCCTACTACCAGAAATTCATCAAGTCCTACAAAAGCCAGAGCTTCAAGAAAGACTCTTACTTCAAGATATCGCTCTGCTATTATCTGCTGGGCGATAAAGAGAACGCAAAAAAGAATTTCGAAATAGCCAGGACTACAGGCCGGGCCACCGCCGACCCGGACAAATACGCCGCTGCCATGCTGGCCGAAGGCTCGTTTCCCAATGCCAAGATTCTCAAACTCAGGTTTCACACTGATGGTGGATATTACAAAGAGGCCAAAGAAGTGCTCAAGACCATCTATCCATCCGACCTGAAGGAAACCAAGGACATGACTGAATATCTATACCGCAAAGGTCGTCTTGCACATAAGACGCACGACCTGACTGGCGCCAAACAGTTTTATGAACAGACAATTGATTTGGCGGGGTCTGAACCCTGGTACTTCGCACCCAATGCCTCGCTACAGCTGGGCTACATATATCAGTCCCAGGGGGACGCAGTGAACGCGAAGAAGTATTTCGAGAAAGCGCTCAGCTACCGCAAATACGAATACAAATCGGGGATCGACAGCAAAGCCAAAGCTGCCCTTGAACAACTTAAGGACTAACCTATTTTTTCCCAACGTTAACCGCGGTGCCTTTTGGTGACATGTTCATCAGGGCAAGGTGCTCCGTGTTGTCATAAGCCTCTACAACGAATTGTGCCTTTGTTCTGTGTAGCAGGTAAAGACAAAGGTTCCGATGCTGAAACATATCCATGCAGCGGAGAGGATAGTTCAGAAGCTGACAAAGCAAAACTCGCATCGCTCTACCATGCATACAAATGAGTATAGGTAGTCCTGAAGACATGGATCTCAGCATGTCGACAAAAGGTTTTTGACGCCTGGCTACATCATCAGGGCTTTCTCCACCTTCAATCGCAATTGAGGTCTTTCCATTTTGCCATTGATCCAGCAGCCAGTGATAGTATTCGTCCTCTTCCGGAGTGATGCGCTGGCCTTCTCGGTTGCCCCAACTGATCTCGTTCAAAGCAGCATGCACCTCATGAGGTATACCCTTCTTTATGAACCCTGCCACAGACTCCTTGCTGCGATTCAACTGGGAAGTATGCACCACTGAGAAGTCAATGTCACCATAAGCCCTGAAAAAGGCTTCCGCTTGTGCATTCCCGGTGGCATTAAGGGAAGCATCGATGCCGCTTCCCTGCACAATCCCCTGAAGGTTATAGTCGGTCTGTCCGTGCCGGACCAAATATATTTTTTGGGTGGCCAATTTCTCCTAATTTGGCCGCAAAGATAAAGAAATAAGGGTCCCAATGGGTAAAGTAAGCATTGATCCACGTTACACGCCTGAAGCTTTGAACAAGCTTTCTGCGAGAACGCTTGTCGAAACATTAGGAATTGAAGTTCTGACGGTAGGCGATGATTTCATCAGTGCCCGTATGCCGGTGGACCACCGTACGCATCAGCCCTACGGCATACTTCATGGAGGCGCTTCTGTGGCATTGGCAGAAACATTGGGAAGTCTTGCAGCACATTGCACTGTGAATGATCAAAACAAACACTGCGTTGGGTTGGAAATCAATGCCAACCATATTAAGTCCGTCCGGAGTGGTTATGTGACGGGTACGGCGCGACCTGTGCATGTCGGTCAGCGCACGCATGTTTGGGAGATCAGAATTGAGAATGAACAGAATGAATTAATTTGTATTAGCCGCATAACCATGGCGGTGATCGACAAACGATAAGGGAGCGGATGAACGTTTCAACTGCAAAATCCACTTCTGTTCATACGGTTCTCACGAGGGCCATCAACAAGTTTTTTTCTGTTGGACATTCGATAGCTGTCTGGCGGAAACCAGATTCAAATGAAATTCATCTGGCCGCCAGTTCCGAGACAAAACTGATTAATGAAATCAACCTCGAAGAAAGCAAACCAGGGTTCCTCTTTGCACCTTTTCATCCTGACCAGCCCAAGCAGTTTCTTCCTGCAGATGAATGGATCGTGTTCAGACAGAATGAATGGCCACAGGCAATGGGGCAGATGGCAACAGAAATAGTTACCGTGTCAACTGATGAAGAATTGCCTTCTGGAAGCCGGCATGCAAGGCCCGCCCCTGCACAGGCATCGACCTCCCAGCTTCATTACAAGGACCTTGTCACACAATGTCGGAAACTTGTAACCGAGGGCAGGTTCGAAAAGTTGGTACCCTCGCGTTTCCAGCGTGTTAGCATTGATCCTCAACTGGATCTCGCAACAATATTTGATTCCCTCTGCGCACGGTACCCACACGCAATGGTTTCACTTTTCTCCAGCCCCGCAACCGGCACGTGGATGGGTGCCACACCCGAACTTTTGGTAAGTGTCGAGGGAACTCAATTCCAGACAGTAGCCGTGGCTGGGACGCAGCCGTATCAGGATGGGATGGATATCAAGTCTGTTACATGGACGCAGAAAGAAATTGAAGAGCAAGCTCTTGTAGAGAGGTACATCATCAGCTGTTTCAAAAAGATCCGTGTGCGCGAATATGATGAATATGGACCCCGGACAGTTGTTGCCGGCAACTTGCTTCATCTGAAGACCGAATTCAAAGTTGACATGCAGGAAACCAATTTTCCGCAGCTCGGTTCTGTCATGTTGAAACTGCTTCATCCAACGTCCGCTGTATGCGGAAGTCCGCTCAAGGAGAGCCTGACATTCCTGCAGGAGAATGAAGGATATGATCGTCAGTATTACAGCGGCTATTTGGGGCCGGTGAATATAAACAAAGCAAGCACACTGTATGTTAATCTCCGGTGCATGCAGTTGTTTCAGGATGAAGCCGTTCTATTTGCAGGTGCAGGTGTGGTTGCCGATTCAGAGCCCGAAAAAGAGTGGCTGGAGACGGAATTGAAGATGAACACGCTACTGCAGATCATTAGGCCCTGAAGCTCTTCCACATTACCTTGCGCCGTGGTTTTTTCACGCCTTCAAATTATTGCAGAACTGTGTGCCCGAAAGGGGATTGAAGATGTCATCATCTGCCCTGGTTCGCGAAGTGCGCCCCTCACACTGGCCTTCATCCGCAACGGTAAATTCCGATGCAGGATCATTGCCGACGAAAGATCGGCAGGGTTTATTGCTCTGGGCCTGACACAGTCGACCTCAAAACCTGTCATAGTTATTTGTACATCGGGAACTGCCGCTTACAACCTGGCACCAGCGGTGGCAGAGGCGTTCTTTCAGCATCTGCCCTTGCTGGTCTTTACAGCTGACAGACCAGCAGAATGGTTGGACCAACTGGACGGGCAGACCATCAGGCAGGCACGGCTGTATGGCGTTCACGTGAAGAATTTCTATGAGTGGCCCAAATCTGACGACCATCCTGACACAGCATGGCACACCAATCGCATAATCAACGAAGCGCTGAATTTGAGTGCTGAAATTCCTGCAGGCCCGGTGCACATTAATTTCCCTTTCAGGGAGCCGCTTTACCCCAAGGAAGGCTCCTCTGTGCCAACTGAACAGATCAGGGTTGTTGAATCTGTTTCGGCCCGGCCCAGGCTTTCAGAGGCCCAGTGGCGGGAACTTGAAAGCGCCCTTCGCAAAAGCAAGAGCGTACTCATCGTTCCCGGCCAGCAGGATGCCGACGACGAGCTGATTCAAGTTCTCAACAGGGTCCATCAGAACAAACCCCGATGGGTGTTTGCCGGAGACATTCTCAGCAACCACCACGGTTTGCCCTTCTTTTGCAGCCACAGCGACACTTTTCTCGGCCAGTTGGGAGACGAGGAGAAAAGCCACCTCCAGCCCGATTTGCTTATCACCTATGGAAAGTCGCTTGTTGCCAAGAATCTCAAACTCTTCCTGAGAAAATATGCACCAAGGCAACACTGGCACATCCATGCTGCGGGTCAGGTTGCGGATACCTTTCAGCATCTTTCTCATCATATTCAGATGCACCCCAGTGACTTCTTCCAGCATCTTCAAGGATTGAACCTGGCTGATATTCCCGAAGATTACGCACAGCTTTGGAACGGGTATGAACGCAAGGCCGTAGGGCTCATTCATCAATTCTTTCAATCACAAACAGATGGTGAATTTGCAGCCGTGAAGAAGCTTCTGAGCGCCTTGCCTCAACCCTGCCATTTGCACCTGGCCAACTCAATGGCAGTACGCTACGCAAACCACATCGGGCTTTCCGTTGAAAGCAGAGGTGTAAAGGTCTTTTCAAATCGCGGCACAAGCGGAATCGACGGCTGCACCAGCACCGCCGTGGGTCATTCACTTGGCAGCCGGCTATCTCAGGTGTTGATTACTGGAGACATGGCATTCTTTTACGATCGCAATGCATTCTGGAATGAGTACCCCACACCTAATCTTTTCATTATGCTGCTCAACAATCATGGCGGCATTATTTTCAATTTGATTGATGGGCCTTCATCGATGCCTGAAGCAGAAAAGTATTTTGTGACCAGGCAGTCTTTGAAAGCCAAAGCCCTCGCCGCAGAGTTCGGCCTTCACTATCATGACCTCAGTTCAATTCAGTGGAGCGACTTCTTTGTGCAAGCAGGCAAGGCTCATATTCTGGAAGTTGAAGGCGCGCAAGACGAAAACAAGGAGATATTTGAAGCATTCAGAAAACACTTAAAGAAAGGGTATGCAACTTAAAAACGATTGGAAACCGATCAAGGAGTACAAGGAAATCCTGTTCCACAAGTTTGAGGGGATAGCGAGAATCAGTATCAACCGTCCGCAGGTGCACAATGCCTTCACTCCGCTTACAGTCCAGGAGATGATAGACGCCATGATGATCTGTCGCGAGGACGCAGATATTGGCGTTATCATTCTTACAGGTGAAGGTGGTAAGGCTTTTTGCAGCGGCGGAGATCAAAGTGTTCGCGGGCACGGAGGGTACGTTGGTGGCGACAAGGTTCCAAGGCTAAACGTGCTCGACCTGCAGAAACTCATCCGCTCCATTCCCAAACCAGTTATCGCTGCGGTGGCTGGTTGGGCCATCGGCGGCGGTCATGTCTTGCATGTGGTTTGTGATCTGACCATTGCAGCCGACAACGCACGGTTTGGACAGACAGGGCCCAAGGTGGGCAGCTTTGATGGTGGATTCGGTGCCTCCTATCTGGCCCGGATCGTTGGGCAGAAAAAGGCTCGCGAAATATGGTACCTCTGCGATCAGTATGATGCCAAAGAGGCAATCGAAATGGGTCTCGTAAACACAGTCGTCAGCCTTGATAAACTGGAAGACACTTACGTGGAGTGGGCCAGAAAGATTCTCAAGAAAAGTCCCCTGGCAATACGGATGCTGAAGTGCGCTTTTAATGCCGAATTGGACGGACAGGCCGGGATTCAGGAACTGGCAGGCAATGCCACGCTCCTTTACTACCTGAGTGACGAGGCCAAAGAAGGCAAGAATGCATTTATGGAAAGGCGCGACCCTGATTTCTCCAAGTTTCCCAAGTTCCCGTAATGCTATACCTCTTCAGGGGATGAAGAGGAAATGAAATGACAATCCAATTCGGCGATATCCGGATTCAAAAGGAACAATTGGTTTCATTTGATGGAGCTGACCTGTTGCCGATGGCAACCCGTCCTGCATTTGATTTCTTGCTTGATTGGGAACGCGGTGTTGAACTATTCACCTTCCACACTTCCGGTTCAACCGGAGCGCCGAAAGAGATTTCATTTCACAGAAATCAACTGCTGGCCAGTGCCATACTCACTATCAATGCACTGCAATTGAAAGCCGGCGAAACAGCCCTGGTATGCCTGGACACCCGGTTTATCGCTGGTGCACTTATGCTGGTGAGAGGACTGACGGCAAACATGAATATAGTGATCGTAGAACCTGCCGGCAACCCTTTAAGGGACTACTCCGGGCCTTGTGATTTTGTTGCCCTTGTTCCTTATCAGCTGCTCCAAATCCTGAATGAAGTCCCGGAGAAGATTAGCAGAGTCCGGAACATCATCATCGGGGGCGCTCCGATCGAATCTACATTGCAGGCAAGGCTTAAGGCATTGTCCGGCAACGTATATGCCACCTATGGCATGACTGAAACCATCACCCACGTGGCGTTGCAAAAGCTGAATGGATCTGATGCACAAGGCTATTTTGAAGCCTTACCAGGTATTCGCTTCGAGATCGACGAACGTAATTGCCTCATAGTCCATGCACGTTATCTGAATGAGACTGTTGTAACCAACGACATCGTTAAGCTTCTCGATGCCGGAAAATTTCGCTGGCTGGGCAGATACGATAACGTCATCAATACCGGTGGAGTCAAAGTGCAAAAGGAAGAACTTGAAGCAATACTTTCCGGAATACTACAAGAACTGGGAATCACAAACCGGTATTTTGTGGACAGCGTTGAAGACTCTGCCCTGGGCCAGAAGGTAATCCTTGTTATTGAAGGCAATCCACTGGCGCCTGAACTGGAGGAGAACATAAGGCTGAAGGTCGCCAGTAAGAAGGATCGATTTCATGTCCCCAAAAGCATTCTTTATTCTCAGTCCTTTTCCCAAACCCCAACGCAAAAGATTGACCGTCAAAGGACACTGGGTGAATTGGGTATAAACAATCGCCGCTAAGTCCTCATTTGGCAAAAAAGCTGTTTTGCACCTTCCTGAAGCGTAGAATCGGGTGTTCAGCCGTTGTCATTAGGATGCTATGCCTTTGCCATTTAACACAGATCACTATAAGGTCACTATAAGGTCTCTATAAGGTCACTATACCTCACTCTTGTGCGGGTCAGGATTAGTTTTGAGCTAACGGAAAATGCAGCCAGAATGGCAACTTCATGCCCCTCCTTACGGGGAGGGACAATGAAGTTTTCTTCAGCTAAGAAGATTTCTTTAGTGTCTTTGACTTTGGCTTTTCTGCTGTCTTGAGTTCTTGCAATTCCTTCTGAAGTTCAAGCACAACGCTTGCCAATTGTTCTACCGACATGTCGCCGCGACCGCTACCATTGAATTCAGGGAACTGCATGCTGATGTAAGCTTTTGCTACCCAGGCTTCGATTACTTCTTCGGCGTCAATCTGATAAGGAGCATACTGCCGGTTATCCGATACGAGAAAAAGTTTTCCGTTTTCTGCGAGGTAATTGAAAACCCTCTTGTAAACAATTCCATCACGCTGGGTAACCAGAACGTAGGATTTTCCATTTTTGATTTCATGAACGTCTTCAACCCACTCACCAATGATGATCGTGCCAGGTTGAATAGGAAGCATGGAATCACCAGTGATCTCAAATGCACGATAGGTCCCCTGGTTGAGTATGGGTAACTTGAAGCGCGGCAGTTCCTTAATAAATTCAGGATCGGCATAGCCGTTCAGGTATCCCGCGGCTGCTTTGTGGGGCACCAACTCAATATTATCCCTTCGCTGGTCATCCACTGTAACGACAAGTACCTCCTTGGTATTAAGAAGCTTTCTCTCGTAGTCCTTCAGCTGACTGATATCCCGAGTAATGAAAATATCAACTGTTAGTTCAGCCAATGCCGCCATCTTTTGAAGAAGTTCAAGGCGTGGTTCCGCCCTTCCCTCTTCATACGCTCCCACAAGCGATCGCTTGATGTCGAGGCGCTGCGCAAATTGATCCTGTGTCAGTCCCAACTGTCTTCGCGTGTAACGAATGTTTTCATTAAGCTTGACCATACTGTTAACTGTTAAAAATAAGGATTCGACCAGAGTGAATATTCCTCGAACTAAGTGAATAAAGGTTTCGCTGAAAATAGTTCTCCCGGTGCTGCATTGCCTCCACGTGGCGATAGATCTTATCAACGACCTCAGAGACTGTAGACGTAGGTTCTGTCAGCAGGTAGCCATAGCAAGGTTGATCAAATCCCTCAGCCTGAAAACTGACCTGAAATCTGCCGGAAGCAAGCCGTTTAGTAGACCATTTTAGCTTCATTGACTAAATTATTTAGTCAAAAGAAACCAGGATTCTCCACATTTCAAAACGATATAGCTAATATATTTAGTCCAATTCGCTAAAATCCCAATTTTCTTGGGAATTGAAGCGCAATTGACCCTTTGATACCTCGAGCGGAGAGGGTATGTTATCATTGTAAATGAGGCCTGTCCCGAGGCCTTGTGGCATTTTCACAGGGTATTCCGATGTAAACTGTGCCAATGCATTCAGCCCCACGTTGCTTTCAAGGGCCGATGTTATCCACCACCCCACACCCTCCTTTTCTGCAGCAGCAATCCATTCACGGACACCCGTAATGCCACCATGAAGCATTGGCTTGAGGATAATAAACTGAGGCTTTAATCGCTTCAACAGGGCAATCTTTTGGGTATGCTCCTGAATTCCAATTAGTTCTTCATCCAAAGCAATCGGTATAGGCGAGTTGCGGCATAGCTCCGCTGTAAAAGGCGAACCAACCGGCAATGGCTGCTCAATGGAATGGATATCATATCGAGAAAGATCCACCAGTTTGTAGTCTACTTCATCCTCTTTGAAGGAACCGTTGGCATCCAGTCGTATGGTAATGACGTCGCGGTAATACTTACGCCGTATGAACTGCAGGATATCAAGCTCCCGTTCAAAATTTATTCCACCGATCTTGATTTTGACACAAGTAAAGCCCTCGTCAATCTTGATGCTGACCTGCTGGAGCATATAATCCAAACCCCCCATCCAAACCAGGCCGTTAATGGGTATCGCTTGTCCCCTTATGAATTCATTATCAAAAATGACCCTTCTTCCACCGTTGACCAGATCTAGCATTGCAGTTTCCAGTGCGAAGGTGACGGACGAACTCAACTTCAATTCAGAGGCAAGATTCTGAACCTTATCCAGCGTCCCAAGGAATTCCATCTGCCGGCCGGCAATCAGCCCCACCAACTTCTCCATCTGACTCTCAACATCAAATGGTCTCTCAGGGCTCAAACCCGCCAAAGGACCCGCCTCACCGATGCCGAAGACATCCGGATGAAGGTCATCCCAGACTTTGAGGAACCAGGAGTCCTTTAGTCTCATAGAACCGCGCGAGGTCCTTGCCTGAAATCCAAAATGAAAGGTCCTTTTAGAATATGTAGCCTGTAATGCCATGGGCACGAATATGGCTTTGTCCTGCGGCAATTACAATCCAGACCCTAATTTTGCCTACTGTGAATTTGCCCTTCATCGATATCAAGGATTACTCTTACGAATTGCCGGAGAACCGGATTGCGAGTCAACCATTGGCCCAAAGAGATCAGTCAAAACTTCTGGTCTGTAAGGAAGGCTGCATTTCACATGAAACGTTCGGTACACTCCCGAACTTGCTGCCGGACAACACAACCCTTTTTTTTAATAACACCAAGGTGATCAGGGCCAGATTTCGGTTCATTACAGCTACCGGAGCTCTCATTGAAGTTTTTCTCCTGAACCCCATAAGTCCGAGTACAATGCTGTCGGTCAACCTGGCAACAAAGGGCCTGGTGACCTGGAAATGCCTGGTTGGGAACATAAAACGATGGAAATCGGGCACCAGCCTGACTTTAAACCTTAGCACTATCGAGCTGAAAGCCAGTCTGCTCAACCGGGACGAAGGAATTGTTCAACTGGAATGGTCTCCAGCTGAGTATTCCTTTGGGGAAATTGTTGAAATGGCTGGCGCGGTTCCTTTGCCCCCATATATAAGGAGAGAAGCTGATCACGAAGATCTGGAGCGTTATCAAACCGTATATGCTACCCACTCCGGAGCGGTTGCTGCCCCCACTGCCGGCCTTCATTTTACAGATTCAGTCATTGCCGAATTGAAAAGGAAGGGCATCCAGGTTGAATTTCTTACCCTGCATGTCAGTGCAGGGACCTTCATGCCAGTGAAGACAGCCAACGCAATAGAACATGATATGCATGCAGAACAAATCGTAGTAAGCCGGCATAGCCTGGAGGCTCTTCTTCAACAAAACCGAACATTTGTCGCCGTGGGAACTACTGCAATGAGGACTCTGGAGAGTCTCTATTGGTTTGGAGTCAAGCTGCATCATCAGCCAGATGCCACTTTCATAATTGAAAAACTATATCCCTATACCCCAAATTTGGTTACAATTAAACGAAATGAAGCTATCCAAAACATCATTAAATTGATGGATCGACAGGGTGTTAAAGAAATAGCAGGAAGCACGTCCATATATATATTCCCAGGTTATCAGTTCAGGATCTGCCAGGGCCTCATTACCAATTTCCATCAACCGCTGTCTACGCTTCTTTTATTAGTTGCAGCTTTCATTGGCCCGGTCTGGAAGGATATTTACAGGCAAGCCATGCTGAACCAGTACCGCTTTCTAAGCTACGGGGATAGTTCTTTGCTCATTCCCTGATCTAAGCCAAATCCAAATTTCATTCGACGGGTGGTCAAGTTAGACTTGGTAATCATTTGTTAACAACCTAAAAAACAAGGGGTAACAGGATAACCCTGAAATAAGCGGGTCAATAGGAATTTTCGGCGAATTGTCCCATATTGAAAGATCAAACCAGTTCCTTAACCAACCTAGCTTATGAAAGATTGGCTGACCAGAGTCTTGGGTGTTGATCCTGAAGAAACTGGACCTGTGTCCCTCCTCCTCGCCATCAGCTTCTTCATGGGGCTCTTCCTTGCCACGGTATCTGTGGCAGCACAGACCTTCTTTTTGAGCCAGGAAAGCAATCTGAGCGAGAAATATGATCTCCCCAAGGCCATTGTGCTGGGTGGCGGGCTCGGATTCATCGCAACCGGGCTGTTCAATATTCTCCAGGGCAAAATTCCATTCAGGTTTCTTGCCATGTTTTTCCTGGTAATGATTATTGGCGCTACAGCCTTTTTGGAGTTCGGAGAGAATTACTTCGCAAACCCCATTACCTATTACTATGTGGGATTTGCCCTTGTTCTGCCCTTTACCTTTGTTACCCAGCTGGTTTTCTGGGGATCGTTCAACAGATTATTCACTCTTCGTCAGCAAAAGAAGGTGTCTGGTTCCGTATCTGTAGGGAGCGACATTGCCCAGATTATAGCATTTTTTGCCATTCCAGTGCTGCTGCAGTTCATTCCAACTGAGGGCCTTTTCACCATTGGCCTCTTCAGTATTACAGGAGTCCTGGTACTTTTTTTTGTGCTTTCAGGAAGGTATCTGGCCCGGCCATCTCAGGCGGCCGGGATGATGAATGAAAAGGAGAATAAGAAGCTCAATATCTTCCAGTTCATTGGCATACGGTACATCGTGTTGCTATGTGTTTTCGTTACGATTTCACTTGCTGCGCTTCGATTCGTTGACTATTCTTTTTACAACCTTACCAGCTCAATATTTGAATCCAACGAACTACCCATATTCCTGAGCTTGTTTGAGGCGACGGTTGTAATATTCGGGTTCATATTTGGAACGTTTGCAACTGATAAGATACAGGAAGACTACGGGCTTCGTGTTTCCCTTATCATTAACCCATTGCTTCTGATCATCTTCACCGGTGCAGCCCTCGGGCTTGGATTCTTTTTCGGTTTTGAAAAGAGTGCCGGTGACGCAGCCATCTTCTTCTTTATTATGGTTGCGATGAGCAAGCTGGTAATCAACTCACTCCGTGATTCGCTGGACTCCCCCATTTTCAAATTCTATTACGTTCCGATTGACAAGTCCATCAAACTGGATGCCCAGACCAAGATTGAAGGTATAGTGACGGCGTTTGCCACCATGTTTGCCGGGGGACTCATCGTGCTTATCAACCAGTTTGATTTCTTCAATCTCCTCTCCATCACGCTGCTGACACTCCCGCTGCTTTTGGTCTGGTACTTATTGATTGGCCGGATGTATCATGGCTACCGCGATACCCTACAGGAGTCCCTTCAGAAGAACCGAGCCTCAGTAGCTCAGGATGTGGTCCGGGAATTCACTTTGAACAGTGTGCTGGCAAAAGAGATAAACAGCACCGCGGAAGAGAAAGTAATTTATGGTCTTAAGCTGATGGAAAAGCTTGAGCCTGCACTCTTTGAGACTTCAATCCAAAAACTCGCAAAGAGTGACCTCAGGAAAGTAAAGGAGTTTGCAGAAGCGAAGATTCACGAGCTCGGCCTTGATGCAGATCAGAACACAGAAACCATGGGCCTTGCCAAGCAGGCCGCTGGTGCCGCCGAAGACAGCGATCTTATGGCCATCTCATCGGAGAAACTGATGAAGCTGGGGAAATCGGTGAAACAATCCGATCGTATCCTTGCTGCCAAACTTCTGCGCAAGCTGGTAAGTCAGCGCACCATTTTTATCCTGTTGGAACTCCTCAGGGATGTTGATCCCAAAGTTCGTGCTGAGGCCATTCTCACCGCAAGAAAAGTGAAAAGACCGGAGACCTGGCCTGTTATGATAGACATGCTCATCTCCCCTGTATACAGCAATCAGGTTACCGCCGCATTGAAAGAGGCTGGAACTCCTGCATTGCAAGTACTGGACACCGCTTTCTATAAATCCGGACAAAACGATCAGGTCATGCTCAAGATCGCTCAGATTATGGGCCACATTGGCGGAGAAGAAGCATGGAAGCTTTTGTGGAAGAAATCCGACTATCCTGATAAACGCATTGTAAAAGAAATCTTTTTTTCACTCCGATTCACCAACTACCAGGCCAAAGGAAGAGAAAGAAGCCAGGTGATGGAATTACTGGATACCGAAATTGGAAAGACACTTTGGAATCTTTGCGCACAGGAAGAGTTGCCAGAAGACGAACACTTCAAGTTCCTCAAGGAAGCCTTGCGCGAAGAATTGCGTGACAATTATGATCAGTTGTCACTTCTGCTTTCCATTTTATATGATCCCAACTCGGTGCAACTCGTACGGGAGAACGTGGAAACCGGAACAGTAGACGGTATTGCTTATGCACTTGAACTCTTGGATTTGTTCGTGGATCAGGAATTGAAGCCCAAGCTCTTCCCCATTTACGATGATATCCCCGTGAAGGAGAAGATGGATCGTCTGCAGATCTACTTCCCAAGGGAGAATTACAATCCTATTCAGGTTGTCAACTACATTCTGAATCGGGACTTTAACCTCAATAACCGTTGGACCAAGATGTGTGCGGTGTATTCGTCCGCATTCATTCCCGAATTCAGGGTTAGCCGAGGCCTTATTGGTCAGATGTTCAACCCTGACCGGCTGCTTCAGGAAACAGCGGCATGGGTTATTTATAACAAAGACAAGGCGGCCTATAAGGTAATTGCAGATCGTTTGCCTTTGCGCGACAAGAAGTTTCTTGATTCTTCAATAGAGAACAACCAACTATTGGAGGGTCTGGAAGATGGTTTTTATCTGGGTATAGAGATGGTAATGTACATCAAGGCTTTGCCTGTGTTTCGTGGAATCCCAGGTGTGATCCTCAGCGATCTGGCCGATAAGATCATTCCTGTGGATCTGAAACCCAAAGACAAAATACTGTTCAATAACCCTGATGAGAACCTGCCAATCATGATTGCAGCGCATGGCAAAGTGAAGTTGATGGATGGAAACAAAGAGATCATGATGATGACCAGAGGGGCCGTGTTTGGCGATCTGTTCCAGGAAGGGCCCACCCCCAGGATCACTGAGGCTGAAGCACTGGAAAGATCTGTCATCTTCCGAATAAACCTGACAGATTTCTATTTTGTAATGGCCAAGCACCATGAATTGGTACAAGGACTTGTCAGGAACGTGACCAGTAAAGAACAAGTAAGTAATACCGTTGAAGCATAATTTTTTTAAGATAAATAACTGTTGCTATGGCATACGACATTGACGTTCTGATTACATACGCCGAAAAGGACAACGAGGCAGGCAAGAAAAACAGCAATGATCAGGGTTGGGTGACCCAGTTCAAGAAGTTCCTCGAACTCATGCTGCATCAAGTGAAAGGGGAAACATCCAACATCGTGTTGAAGTCCGAGTTCGATGATTTTACCGCTTCTTCCCTCAGTAATGCGGCAGTTCTGGTAGTGATCCTGTCGAAAGAGTTTGCCCAGTCCGGGAGATGCCTCGACACTGTGGAATCCTATTTTAAGGCAACTGCTGATTCGGGCATGACCCGGGTATTCAAGGTTTTGAAGTCCCCACTTTCAACGTCGGAGCAACCGCCCCGCCTTCGCGAACTGCTTGGGTATGACATGTTCCAACTGGACAATGAGACCGGTCAGATGAAGGAGTATGCCGACTTCTTCAGCCAGGAAGCTGAGAAGCAATACTGGATGAAAATGGTTGACCTTGTTTATGACTTGCACGACACCATTACACTTCTGAAAGGTCAATCCAAGAGCGAAATACGAAACATTTACAAGAAGAAGACAATCTACCTGGCCGAGACTGGGCACGACCTCTCTATCCAGCGTAATATTATCAAGCGCGAACTCCAGCGGCACGGATATGTGGTGCTCCCCTCCCATCCTCTCCCGATGAGGAATGAGGAAGTCGAACGGGTGGTCAGAAAAGATCTTGAAGAGTGCAGCCTGTCAGTACACCTGATTGGAAGTGCCTACGGTGAAATTCCTGAAGGGGCAGAACGTTCAGTGGTTGATTTGCAGAATAAACTGGCTGCCGAACATGCCGTAGTGAAGAGATCCCGAAAGGAAGAATTCTCCAGGCTGATATGGATCGCTCCCAACCTTCGGAATGCGAGTGACCGCCAGAAGGGATTCATTGATTCACTTCGACGGGATATCGAGGCCCAGGAAGGAGCTGAAATACTACAGAATCCGCTGGAAGACTTTAAGAATATCATGCGCGAAGAATTGCAGTCTGCCCAGGAACGCAAGGACGAGCAGCAACTCGCAGGCAAAACCATCTATCTGGTCCACGACAAAGTGGATCATGAAATGGCCCTCCCGCTGATTGAGATCATTCAGAAATCCGGCTTCAATGTTGTTTATCCCGCCTTTGAAGGAGATCTGATGGAAGTAAGAAGAAAGCATATCGAAAACCTTCGCCGGTTTGACGGAGCCATCATCCTCAAAGGCAAAGTCAACGATCAGTGGGTAAGAATGAAAGTGCTGGATCTTTTGAAAGCCCCCGGATTCGGCCGCAACAAGCCTATACAGGGCAAAGCCATTGTAAGTCAGAACAATCTCGACACCTATAAGAACCAGGATGTGACCCTTATCACCGGTGATAAGGACAAGTCCATCGAGTCCCTGAAAATGTTCCTCCAAGAATTTAAATCATAAACACTCCAGTCTATGGCACAGAAAGTAGACGAACAACAAAACGCTCCGGCTAAAGTCTCGACCGCCAACCCGTTCCCCGGGTTGAGACCTTTCAAGATTGAGGAGAGTCATCTCTTCTTTGGTCGCGAAGGGCAAAGCGACGAAGTGCTCCTCAAAATGTCGAAGAGCCGCTTCGTAGCAGTCATCGGACCGTCCGGTAGCGGTAAATCTTCATTCATCTATTGCGGCGTCCTCCCCATCCTGTACGGTGGTTTTCTGACTGAGACCAGCCCCAACTGGGAAGTAGTGGTCACCCGACCCGGGGCCAACCCAATTGATAACCTGTCAGAGTCACTGCTGGGGGCCAACAAGGAGTATCAACAGGCTGACCCGGAGGATAAGAAGATCAAGAGGACCATCGTGTCAACATTGCTGCGAAGCAGTTCACTGGGCCTAGTGGAAGCCATTCAACAATCGCGGCGCTCAAACGAAATGAACTACCTCGTGCTGGTCGACCAATTCGAGGAATTGTTCCGCTTCAAGGACAGCACCGATCCCAACTCAATCAACGAGACCCTGGGGTTTGTGAATCTTTTGATGGAGGCCGTCAACTATGAAGATGCGCCTATCTATGTAGCCATTACGATGCGTTCCGATTTTATTGGAGACTGTGCCCAATTCCCGGAACTCACCAGAAAAATTAACGACAGCCACTACCTGATTCCGCAAATGACCAGGGATCAGAAAAGGCGTGCCATCGAAGGACCTGTTGCCGTAGGCGGTGCAAAGATTGCTCCACGGCTTACTCAGCAATTGCTGAATGACTTGGGAGACAACCCAGATCAGCTCCCTATTCTGCAGCATGCTTTGATGCGTACGTGGGGCTACTGGCAACGATTCAGGGACTACGAAGATGAGCCCCTTGATCTCAAACATTATGAAGCCATTGGCACAATGCGGGAAGCGCTCTCCATGCACGCCAATGAAGCTTTTGATGAGTTGGATGAAGAACAGCAGCGCATCTGCGAGGTGTTGTTTAAAGCCATCACCGAGAAACGTGGTGAAAACTTCGGTATTCGTCGTCCGACACGGCTGCAGGAAATTGCTGCGATCGCCGACGTATCAGAAAACGATGTCGCAGCTGTCATAGAGAAATTCAGGGAACCTGGAAGGTCTCTGGTAACACCAGCGTATGGTGTACCACTTGGACCTAAATCAATGATCGACATCTCGCATGAAAGCTTGATGCGTATCTGGGTCAGACTTAAGAACTGGGTTGACGATGAAGCCGATGCCGTTCAGATGTACCTGCGCCTGGCCGAGGCCGCCACTCAGTACCAGGTAGGTAAGGCAGGCCTCTGGAGACCACCGGATTTGCAGTTGGCCCTTAACTGGCAGGCCAAGCACCGTCCTACCCTCGTGTGGGGACAGCGGTACAATCCGGCCTTTGAAAGGACCATGATCTTCCTTGAGTACTCCAAGAAGGAATGGGAGACCGAGCAGCGGATCAAGGAACTTGAACAGAAACGTCGCCTCCAAAGGGCGAGAACAACTGCCACCGTCTTTGGTATACTTGCCCTGGTGGCGTTGATTGCACTTGTGTACGCATTCTTCCAGCAAGCCGCCGCCAACCGGGCGCGTGAACTGGCAGAGCAGAACGCAGATCGAGCCATAAAGGCTGAGGCTGTGGCAAAGGAAAACGAAAAGAAAGCCACAGAGGAAGCTGAACGTGCGAGGAAAGCAGAAGCAGCAGCTAAAGCTGCAGAAGCAGAAGCTACCAAGCAACGTGACTTGGCAGTTGAGGCAAGGAAGCAGGCGGAAATCAACCTTGTCCGTGCACAAAAAGCTGAAGCGGATGCCTTGGCGCAGAAAAACGTAGCAGAACAGAATGCCATTGCCGCCCGCAAAGCGGAAGCTGCTGCCCGAAAGGCCGAGGCTGATGCTAAAGCCCGTCGCTATATCGCACAGGGCAAAGCCATGGCCATTAAATCAAAGGAACTTAATGCCGATGCCATTCAGGAAGCTCTGGTGGCGCAACAGGCCTATAAGTTCAATGCCACCTATGGCGGTAATCCTTTTGACGATGACATCTACAATGGCCTTTACAATGCACTGGACAATAAGGACATACATGACCCTATCACTGCCAATCTCTCCGGACATGACAAGGGTGCGGCCAGGGCATTGGTTACCAGAGCAGAGTCCAAGGAGATATATTCAGGCGGTAGCGATGGACGGATATTAAGGTGGAGACCAAATGGCAACACCTGGGCATCCGACTCCATAATGGGCGCCAGGACAGATTATCAGGTTTATGCCCTGGATTTGAGCCCGGACAATAACTGGCTGGTTGCAGGAGGTGCAGTCACTGGCGACATTACGAAGAACTACATTGAATTGTATGATCTGAAGAATCCAGGACAAGGACCAAAAAAGATTATGGGCTTCTCCGGAGTTGAAACGGTACTCTTCTCTGAAACCGAGTTTGGTGCGTTTGTGCGTGACCAGGCCGGGTTCAGCATCAAGTACACGGATTTCAACACCGTTCGTGAGGTGATCAAGCCAAAGGAAAAGATACACACACTTGCCTTGAGTCATGACGGCAAGAAACTCGCAGGGGCTTCGGCATCAGGTGCTTTATATGTTTGGGATGTGACAAATAATTTTGCTGAGCGCATCGCTTACAAAAACACTGTCGATCTGGTGGCCGTTGCATTTGCGCCGGATAACCTGCAAATCGTTGTTGGTGAACAGAACGGTCAGGTGAAGATCATTCTTGAAGATTCCAACCTGCCTCCCGTCACATTAACTGGACATACAGCCCATATAGAGCAGATTGTCTTTAACAATGCAGGAACGTTCATGGCCACCACCAGTCGTGACAAGACAGTTCGAATCTGGAACTGGAAGAAGAAGAACGACAATCCCATTGTGTTGGCAGACCATGGAGATTGGGTATGGAGCGCAACCTTCACACCGGATGACGAGCAGCTCATGATCGGGGTGCATAGCAACAGTAACAATTCCAAAGAGACCATACATGTATGGCCGACAAAGATTGAGACCATGGCCACCCTGCTGTGCGGCTATGTCAACAGAAACATGACCAAAACCGAATGGGAGAATTATGTGGGCTCTGACCTGGACTATGAAAAGACCTGTGAAAACTACCCGGCCAACAACAAGTAAGACTGCATGAAGAAACTTTATTTTGGACTTATTGCTATTTTCCTGGGCACCTCTGCCTACGCACAAACGAGCAGCTGTACACAAGTACTCCGGCTGGTTAGGACCACGTATGAGCAGGGTCGCCTGCATGAATTGCCCAAACTAGTGGAGGGTTGTTTAAAGTCGGAAGACCCCAACAAGTCATTCACCAAAGCGGAGAAAAGGGAAGCCTACCGTTACCTGACGCTCTCTTACATCTACCTCGAAGAGCCGGAAGCAGCCGACTCCATGATGCTGAAGCTTTTGGAGACCGATCATTTCTATCAGGTGAATGACCTCGTAGATCCGGCCGAGTTTGTGGCGCTGTACAATAAGTTCAGAGTAGACCCGGTTTTCCGACTTGGACTGAAGCTTGGATTGAACATCACACAGCCAACGGTGTTGAACTATTACAATGTCGGCAATACAGCGGGTGGTCAAGGCACTTATGGGATGAAACCTGCCTTCAACGTCTACCTCTCTTATGAACAAGATCTTGGAAGGAAGACGCTGAGGTCGACAAGGAAAAAATTTGTAATGACAGGTGAAGTGGGACTGGTAACCCGGAATTACAATTACACAAATAATAACCTGGGTACCCTTGAAAATCCAAAAGGTGTTCAGAGTGTTCAGGAAGGGGTCGTGAGCCAGAGCTGGATTGATGTAAATGCAATTGCCCAGTATAAATTAAAGAACACCATTAACCTTCAAACTTACATCGGATTTGGGCCGGGGATCAGCTACCTGCTATCCTCTAACAATCAAGCGAACACTACTTTGGCAAATTCATTTACTGTGACGGGTCCAACCGTTGACGATTCAAAAGTCTACAATAAGCTGGTTTACTCTGCCACGGTTGTGGCCGGCCTGAAGTACAAGGTGGGAGAATTATATGTCACCGGAGAGGCACGCTACCAAGTTGGATTCTCCAATGTGGTCAATCCATCATCTAGAACAAACCCCGAGTTGGCCTTTGATTATCAGATGGAGTACAACGATTATCGAATGAGCAATTTTGCCATCAACATTGGCGTCATCTATCCTTACTTCAAGCCCAAAAAACTCATTAAGTGATGAAGCAGGCTTTTTTTATTCTCACCATTCTTGCATTGGCTGCCGGGTGTCTTAGTGAAAACGGAGCCAAGCCGGGAAATTCTTCCACCTGGATAAGATATTTCAGCGGAGGCTATGACGATCAGGCAGTCACAGTGGAACAGGCTGATGACGGTGGATTTATTATTCTGGCAAACTCCAAAATTCAGGCCTCTGAAGCTGAGGCGCCACTATATAGAATAAAATTGATACGGACTGATGCCTTTGGAAATACCCTCTGGCAGTCGGTGCTCAATCAGGATACAATAAGCCACAGGTCGGCAGGCCTTGGTTTTATTCCCGGAGGCGGTTACGTAATCGCTGGTTCAGATATCCAGAGGAAAGATACTACCTCCAAGGTGCTCATTATGAAGGTTGACACTGATGGGAAGCTGATCAAGAAGGCTTCTATTCCTCAACCAGGCATCAAGTCAATTGACGGACGGGCCGTCACCGTAGATGCTCAGGGCAGATTTATCGTGTTGTGTACTTCGGGCAACGCAGACATGCATTTGATGGAAATAGATCCAGATGCACTCGTGGCCAAATCCTTCACATCGTACGCCGCCGGAAAGACTACGCTTGCCAATCGAATTTATGGCGACGTCGACGGTAAATCATACCTGTGGTCTGGTACAGTAACAAAAACTGACGCAACTAATGTATCCAATGTAACCGGTGTGCGCGTTGTCAAATCTTCTCCCGACGCCATCAATGCATATTTTGACCTCACACTCATCAACCCCGGTTTCAGCGAGACCGCTTCCGACTTCTGCCGCTATGGATTTGGCTATGCTGTGATTGGCTCTACCAATCAGAAGAAGAGCGGCCCTGGAGATTATGACATCATGTACAAACTCCTTGGGTCGGGTGGCACAGTTCTCATCAAAGGGTCATTTCCCATGGGGGACAATGATAACAACAATGATTCCGGAAATTCCATTAGCTCAACGCAAGATGGTGGTTTGATTCTGCTGGGAACAGTCAATTCTGCCTCCATTAATGGCCGTGGAGATGATGACTACATGCTCATCAAATTGGATCCATTCGGCAATGAGGTGTGGAGACAGCATTTCGGCAGCCGTTACAAGGATGCAGGGGTTTCGGTACGTCAGGCAGCAGACGGAGGCTTCGTTGTGCTGGGCACAACAACACAGGGACAGTTGGATATCGTGATGCTGGCGAAGACCGATAAGGACGGAAAGATTGAATAGAACTATTAAAGGTTGGGATTAAAAGACTTTTCTTAATAAAATATGGGTAGGATATTTACGCTCTTCACTATTTTTTTGATAACTACTGTATTGGCGATGGCCCAGCCATCTGCCCAAGACAAGAATATCGTTGTTAGCCCAGTTTCCGGCTCCAGTAGTTCACTTAGAATTGACTTTACCAATGGAACCGGTGGCGTGGGTCATATCGTCATTGTGAAGAATTCGACGGGATCCTACACACCGAGTAATGGATCACCCTCACCCTCGGCAAACACTGCTTTCCCGGGAGACAATACTGCAAATGATCTCGATGCAGCGGTTGGAGGAATTGTGGCTTGTGTTCTAAACGGTACCGCCACTAACGTAACGGTTACAAACCTCGCTGCTGATACTGAATACACTATTCAGATATATGAATACAGTGGATCATCTGCATCACCAACTTACAGTTTTGACATTGGCCCCAATAACCCAGTTAAGATCAGGTATTATGGTACTGCCGGATCCAATTCATATAGTGTTCCAACTGGCGTAACAAAAGTAGTTGTACAGGCGTGGGGTGGCGGCGGCGGTGGTGGCGGTGTTAATGCCAGCGGCTCCGTAACCCGTGGCGCGGGTGGTGGCGGCGGTGGAACTTACACAAAAGGATCTTCAACAGTGGGTGGAGCTTCAGTGAGTTTTACAGTCGGTAGTGCAGGTACTGCAGGTGATAACGGTCATGACGGAGGAACAGGAGGGACTAGCTCCTTTCCCACAGCATCTCCACAAGTAAGCGCTGTCGGAGGATCTGGCGGCCAATATGCCTATGGTGGTGGCACACCAAGGCCGTTTGGTTCGGGAGGTGGAAGTACCGCAGGCACTACGACTAATGGGGGTGCTGGCGGTACGGCATCGGGGACTGGTCCAATAAGTGGAGGAGGTGGTGGTGCCGGTGGTTCTATCGCTAACGGTACGGATGCTACCGGAGATACTGCGGGAGCAGGTGGAAATAATGGTGCTGGAAATGGCACTGCTGGCCTGAATAATACTAGCGGCAATGGCTCTGCCGGGAATTTTCCAGGAGGTGGCGGAAGTGGGGGTCTTGATAAGGCAACCAACACTGATCGCAATGGTGGTGCCGGCGGGGTTGGTATGGTTATTCTTTCATGGTATTTACCAAATTCTTTCACCACAGGATCAGTCACGACCTTGGGCGCACCCGTAATAGCGGGGGTATGGAATAGTCTTAATACCAGCCTTGATGTAGTAGTCCCAGTTGAAAAGAATGCGGATTTGTCAGGAGGAGGTAAAATTCAGTTGTATGTAGACGATGGCTCAACAGGGTACACGACACTAGGTAGTGTCTATAATATTCAACCTGCTGACTTAGGTAGTTCTGTCACAATCAATATCTTGAAGGCGACGCTTGTAACAGATGCCGGCACTCGCTATGCTCAGGGTAAAACACTTTCTTTCAAAGCAAGGATAACCGATAAAAACGGAAACTTCCGAGATGGAGCGGCTAGCGGAACAACGTTGACCATTGATATCAATGGTCCTGCAGCATTCACCACCGGCTCTGTAATCACTACAGGAGGAACTGTGGTTGCCGGCAATTGGAACGGAACAAATACCGGGGTTAATATTCAGGTGCCTGTCGATCTCGCCAACACTGATGCCTCGGTAGTTGGCGGTTCGATTCAACTCCAGGCAAGAAAATCGGGTGGTTCCTTTGCAAACATAGGAACTGCCTACACCCCCATTGTTGGAGGAGATCGAGGTACCAGCAAAACGCTCTCTCTTGCCGCTTCCGATATCACCAGCATTTCAGGATATGCCCAAGGTGTTACCTTGGAATTCACTGCCATTGTAACTGATGGCAATGGAAACCCAACCACCGGTTCACAGAGTGCAACGACACTTGCGGTGGATACCCAGGCCCCAACCTTCACATCTCTTAGTCCGGCAGCAAGTACCCACATCGGCAGTACTGCGGTGTCCTACACATTATCTGAAGCAATATCGTCTGGGACAATCACCTATAATCTTACTGCCGGGACCGATGCAAATGCTCCTCATACCTATACCATGACCGCGGGCGACAGGACCTCCGGCGCTCACAGCATAACCCCAGTTCTTACCCAGCCCTTGATAGATGGCAATACATATCAAATTGACTTTTTAGGAAGCGATGCAGCCGGAAACCAATCCGCACTTACCTCCATTACAGGACTCATCTTCGATACAACCGCGCCGGCCAATTTCACTGTTGGTTCGGTCATAACAACCGGTGGTAACGTGGTGGCAGGCAAATGGAATGGATCCAATACAGGTGTGGACATTCAGGTGCCTGTTGATTTGGCAAATACTGATCCTACTTTGGTGGGTGGTAGCATACAGCTGCAGGCCAGAAAATCCGGAGGTAGCTTTGCCAACATCGGAACGGCATATTTACCCATTTTGAACGGGGACCGTGGCGGCAACAAGACGATATCCCTGGTTACAACAGATATCACTAGTATATCCGGATATGCCCAGGGTGTGACCCTTGAATTCACAGCAATAATCACTGACCAGGCCGGCAATCCGAAACTCGGCACACAAAGTGCTACCACGCCTTTTGTAGATACCCAGAAGCCCACGGTTAATTCACATTCCATTGGATCTATAGGAACGAATGGCTTCACCTATACACTAAATGTGGATGAAATCAGCACAGCGTACTATGAAGTAACAACCAGCTCAACACCTCCATCAGTGGCTCAAATCAAAGCTGGCACAGGGACAGGTCATGTATCCAACGGAAATTTTGCAATAGGTACAGCCAACAGCAATATCAATCAGCCAATTGCAGGCCTTAATCCTCTTACTCAATACTACGTGTATTCTTTCAGCGAAGATGCGGCCGGAAACCAATCCACTCCAATTGTCAGTGACAATGCCACCACCAACTGCGCGCCACCAACGGTTCAGGCAACTGCAGCTGGTTCACCGTTTACAGCCGTGAAGGCAAAGGCTATGACAGTCAATTGGGTACGTGGTGATGGAACCGGTGGGGTAATAGTCATCGCACGTCAGACGAGTGCGGTGTCATTTACTCCGTCCAGCGGGAACAACTATTCAGGACAGATCAACAGCAATTTCGCACTGGCAACTGATCAAGGCAGTGGAAACAAAGTTGTTTATCGTGGTTCAGGCACAAGTGTGACAGTGACAGGACTGTTACCCTCTACTACCTACAACTATGCGGTCTATGAGTGGAACACGGCCAATGATTGCTATTTAACCTCCTCTCCGCTCGTTCAAAGTCAGGCGACTACAGCAGTTGCTGCAGAGGCAACTATTGGCGGTGGTGCTGGTGTTGCCACTATCTCTTCCTTGGTAGTTAGTCAACCTGCCGAAGTTTCCTCATTCTCCTTTACTGTATCCGATGCGGGCACAGATGCATCAAACACATTGATCAGTCAAATGACTTTCAAACCTGGCACAGGCAATTTTTTTGGGAATTTTACCCAGCTGATAGCGGGAGCAGAATTATATGACAATAATGGCAATGGACCTGCTGGCGTAGTAACCATAAATTCCGGCACCATTCAAGTGGCATCCATCCCAACAGGAGCGGGCCTTCTCGGAGAAGTGCTTGATGGCGCTACCAAGACCTATACACTCAAGTTATGGCTTAATGGTCCCTTGAATGCCGCCATCAGAGCGACTGCAGATGGCAATAGTCTGGTTCTCTCTCTTACAGACACTGATGTTGTTACTGTTGCAGGAAGTGGCAATATGGCCTCATCCAATACAAACTCAGGCTCTGCGAACAATAAAATCAGTGTCGTGGCAACGGAGCTTAGATTTGTACAGCAACCAACCGCAGTATTGATTGGCAATGCAATGTCGCCATCAGTGACAGTTGAAGCCACAGATCAATATGGTTCAAGACAACTTTCATTTACTTCAACAGTTGGAATAACCTCCACCGGCGTTCTTTCCGTCAGCCCCACCAATGCAGTTTTTGCGGCGGGCCTTGGAACGTACAGTATAGTTCATACCTCCACTGGTGCTGCCCGTACTTTAACGACCAACTCCGGCACGCTCTCCAACCCTACCAGCAGCACATTCAACATTACGGCCTCCAACACCTCTGATATAGCAGCAAACGGAGCGTTTGCCTATCCACAAAATATTGCCTACGACACCTTCCAGGAGTCGATTGATATTACCAATTCAGGAAGCAGCGTGGTAGTTGCCAAGTTCGATATCCGCGACGGCGGTGCGACCCTTACGGATGCTGACGGAGCGGGAACTGCCCTGTCACAATTGGCTCTTGACCTGGGATCGAACTACACTATGTTCAGAAGGATCGCCTTGTATGACGCAACCGGGACTGTTGAAATACCAGGTACGGAACAGGTAGTTGCGTCACAGGTTGTGACCTTCACGGGCCTGGGCACCTCGCTGATTGCTCCCGATAACAATTTCGCCTCTTTCACCGTACGCGTAAGTTTCAAAACAACGGTAACGGACAATGCGCAATTCGCCTTCACCGTCACGTCGCCAACCTTTGCCGTTCCAAACACTTCATCGGCATTTGCCACTGGCGGTGCAGGTAATGCTGGCGGTGCAGTTACATCTACTGCTGGCAATAATAACCGGATCGAAGTAGTGGCAATCAAGTTTCTGTTCGTTCAGCAGCCGACCAACACCTATGTCGGTGCAGTGATGACTCCCTCGCCAACCGTACAGGCTATTGACGCCTTGAACAACCAGGATCAGGATTTCACCGGCAATGTGCCTGTGCAATCCATAGGAAGCATGGTGCCGCCAACCGCAAATGCCACTTTTGTAGCCGGACTTGGTACCTACCCTGGCCTTATTCACAATGCTGCCGCAGCCAACATCTGGCTGTACACCAATCACCCTACGTTGACCAATGTGGGTAGCATGATTTTCGAGGTGATCGCCAAATCGTCTGATATTGTCGCCAATAGTTTCTTCATTTATCCGTCCAGCATTCCCTACAATATCTACCAAGAGAATGTAAATATCACCAACTCAGGAACGAGTTTAGTAGTTGGTGAATTTGACATCAGGGATGGCGGTGGTATTGCTGACGGAGATATTGAACCGACCGTCCTTAACAGCCTATCTCTTGATCTGGGTCCCAACTACACTTTCATTCGCCGTATTGCCCTTTACGACGCCTCCGGCACAATTGAAATCCCTGGAACTGAACAGATCGTTTCATCTCAGATTGTGAATTTTGGAGGACTGAACATTACGGCTCCGGATAACGGGACAACCTCATTTACCGTTCGCGTAAGCTTTACCAATTCGGTCGTTGATAATCAGTACGTATCGTTTGCCGTAAGCAATGCTACTGCACAAAATGGAACTTCATTATTCAGCAGTGCAAATGCCGGTGGCGCCATCACTTCCACAGCAGGAACAAACAACATGGTTGAAGTGACAGCCTCTAAGCTGAATTTTGTCCAACAGCCTGTCAATACTTTTCTGCGCGTTAATATGACCCCTGCGGTAACCATTGAGGCCACGGACAACCTCAACGTTCGTGACCTTGACTTTGCAGGAACTATTAACGTCACCTCAAGTGGTTCCATGAGCCCTGTAACTCAGTCAGCAGTCTTCGCCAGTGGTCTGGGCTCCTATCCGACTATTTTCCATACCGTAACAGGATCAGGGCTCACCCTCACCACGAATAATACATTCGCGTTGGCAGATGCAGTGAGTAATCCTTTCAATATCAATGCTTCCAATACTTCTGACATTATTCTCACTCCAGCTTTCCTTTATCCACAAAACATTCTATATCAAAATTTCCAGGAAGCAGTTGATCTCACCTCTGCTTCTGGCACAAGCACGCTGATTGCATCCTTTGATATCCGGGATGGTGGTGGTGTGGCAGATGCTGACGGCGCCCCCACAACCTATACCAGCCTGACATTGGATTTGGGACCAAACTGGCAGTTCATCAGAAGAGTAGCTGTAAATAATACGGGAGGGGCAGAATTGGGCGGTTCTGATACACCAGTTACAGGTCAGTTCGTCACAATGGGAGGCTCTTTCCCGGTTGGAGATAACAGCACTTTTACCATTACGATCCGGGCCAGCTTCACCACAAACGTTGTCGACAACCAGCAATTCCAGGTCAAAATTTCGGGGGCTACAACCGCTGCCGGAACCTCCTCTACCTATGCAGCGCCTGATGCAGGCGGTGCTACTGCGCCTACTACTGGGGATAATAACAGAATCGAAGTTGCAGCAACAAAGCTCGTCTATACCACAAACCTCAACTCACCATTGCTTGCCGCTGTTAACATTGGCACCCAACAGGCCGTGCCTGTGCTGAAGGCACTTGACGGTTTCAACAACCTTGACCTTGACTACGCAACGCCGGTAAGTCTTTCTGCCCTCATTGGATTTGCTCCCACCACCTTAAACAGCGACAATGCCGCCCCCAACGCCGGCGTTTACACATTCCCCGCCGGGTTCCAATACTCGCAGACAGGAAACGGAACATTGACTGCCAATTCGGGCATACTCACAGGTATTGCCAGCAACCCGGTAACCGTTCAGGCAGGTGTGGCCACAGCAATTGCAGCTGGTGCTTCTGCTCCAGCAACCATTTCCTCACTGGTGAATACCTCTGGTGCAGCAGTGGCAGCATTCAATTTTGATGTAGTCGATGACAAGACTCCTGTTGCGCCCACCAACAATGACGGTCTTCCAACCCTGATCAATCAAATCACCATAACAGCCAATGCCACATTTAACACCATCACCGACTGGACGCAGGCACTGGCTGGCGCCATTCTTACGGACGGCAATGGTCATTCTCAAAATGCGACCACTATCACAGCGAACTCCATCACATTTTCCGGGATGCCCGTTGCAGTTAATACATTGGGTTATGTTCCCGATGATGGTACACAGAACTATACACTGAAGATTTATCTTAAGACCGCACTGGGCGGAACGCTCCCTTCATCCATCGATGGATTGCAGTTTCAGTTTGAAGTACTCTCTTCCAATATTGTCATATCTTCAAACAGCACAGGCGTTATTGGCGCTCAGGCTGTGAACTCCGGCAACAAGGATGTAATTACGGTTGTTGCTACTCAGTTGAAATTCAATTATCCGACGGGCGCTACTTCCGCTAGTCTGAATACTGCCTTCCCGGGCATCACTCTCGAGGCGACGGATGCCAACTTCAACCGGGATATCGGTTTCACCGGAGTTAATGCCACCATAACTGCCCTCAGCAATACCAGCGGCCAAACCATGCAAAATGGCCCCACAGTTGGAACCTCCCAGTTCAGCAATGGCGTGTACACCTTCCCTGCCACATTCAAGTACACAACCGGTGTTAACGGTGACGATGTTACCCTTTCCTTAAAGGCAGGGACCGGCACCACGTGTGGAACCAACGCCTTGTGTATCTCACCATCAACCACCCCTGCGTCGCCCACGATCACATTGCTATCGTCATTTGAATCTGCAATTGTGGGAGACCCTACATATATAATCCAGCCAACCCTGGATTACGTTAACCACCAGGAAAATACGAATATCACCACTTCTTCAACCAGTCTGGAAATCGGAAGAGCCCTGCTGGTGGACGGAAGCAGGACAAACTATTCTTACGGATCGGCAATACTCACGACCGGAACGGATATGGACGGCTTGCCCAGCCAGGACCAGGATGGCGCCAGCACCGTTTTGAACTCGCTGACCATTAGAATCACAAATCCTTCCAACATTCGTCGGATTGCCCTGTACAATGGCGGGACGGAAATTCCCGGCACGGAACAGGCGGTGACTTCCCCCGCTGGCACACCCTATGTTGACATCGTCTTTACGGGAGCACCCCTGCTGACCGCTGCCGATGATTCTCAGCAGGACATCAGCGTGAGGGTGAGTTTTCGTGGCACTGCTCCTGAGGTTACAGACCACGACATGATACAAGTCAGTGTGATTGCCGCTTCCCTTGGAGTGGGTTCCGGATTCTATAACGGCGGCCCGGGCTACATCGCAGGCGTCAACGGAGGTATCGCTACTCCTCCCACCATGAACCATATCGATGTTGTGGCTACCAAGCTTGACTTCACGACTCAGCCATCCGCATATGCAGGTATTTCACCTGAACCCGTCAATGCCGGAATTATCCATGCCAACGACCAACTGGGCCTCCTGGATCTCGACTACAATCAACCTCTGTTGCTCAGTACACCCACTGCAGCTACAAGCGGTAGCTTCACCTTCATCAATGGTGTAGCCAATTTGTCCAGCATGCTGTACACTTCGGCAGGAGATGGTACAATTACAGCGACCTCCGGGAGCCTGGCAAGTAATACCAACAATACCGTCAATGGTTTGCCCAACGTATCTGTTCAATGCAGCCACGTTGATGTCATACATGTATCTACGGTAATTGCCACCGGCGGCGTTATCACCACCACCAACCTTGCAGGGAATTCTACCAACAAGGTCATTTTCGGGTTCACATTCAACACACCTTATACAGTTGGCAGTGAACCTAAATTGAAGACTTTCACCATCAGTTTCAGTAATAATGTGACCGGTGTGTTGAACAATCTGAGGATATACGAATCTGCAACTTCCACGTCTTACAACGTTGCAACAGTTCAGGATGTGGAACTTTCTCCGATTGGCGCAACAAAGACTGTTGGATCGAACAGTGTGACTATTGATTTTACAGCAGCCTCAGGAGGCCTGAGAAATCTCAACAACCCGTTACTGACCTATTTCCTTATGGTGGATGTGGACCCGACCGCATCGGCCTCCACTCCCTCCGTGACCCCGTCGGTAATTGACGCAGGCTTCGGATCATTGACAAACAATAACATTACAATCACACCGGTGGGTGCAAGCTCAATGTCCAATACAGTAGGACAGACCTACACCTTTGCATCAATCTTCCCTCCGATCTTGACAGCATCCAATCCTGCTCAGGGACAACTGAATGTGAATCCCAACCAAAGTACCATCGACTTATACTTCACGGTCCCGGTTTGGTCCCTTGATCAAAAGATCGAACTATACGATCAGACTGCAGGCACCGGGCCTTTTGTTTGCCCACTCGCGGGTACCCCAGGTTCGAACGGTTCACCGGCAGGTACAACATCGGCCCTGGCAAATCCTCTGAAGTTTACAGTACCCATTGCATTGATTCCAGACCATGTTTACTATGTGCTTGTGGCTCCCGGGGTTAACAATTCCAGTTCTGGCATATTCAAGGGTGTCATGGATGAAGGACTCAACCTTTATCCAGGTATAACAGATCCTGGCACTTTGTACTTCAAGGCAGCATCACCTTATCCTCCAAAGCTCTTGAGTTCACCCATTGCCGCCAACCCTACAATCAGTTCCATTAGTTTGAGTGGTGCAATCATCAACGCTACTTTTGATCAGCGGGGTACTGCTTACTTCCTCGTGCTGACCTCAGGATCAGCCAAGCCCACCATAGCCCAAATGAACGGATCTTCTGCCTATGCCGGCTCCATTGCACAGGGTAAAATCAACATCACGCAAACGGTTCCCATCTCGCAGTCAGGAATCATAGCGCCTGCAACGAATCTTGTGAATGGCCAATCGTATGACGTGTGGATGTACGCGGAAAATGATGCACTTCCGACCCCGTTCGCCACAGCTGATGCTTATGGCTCAAGCACCTATGGCTACGCCGTTATCGGTGGAGCCGTGGTAGGACCTACCATGACGTTCACCGCTACGCCTGGAAGTTCCAGTGTGTCTCTGAACAATCCAACCGTTACACTCTGCAATAACAGTTACCAGGTGTTGAATACGCCCATCATCATATCAGAGGGACAGACTTCTCAATTCAGTGCCGGTGGTGTTCAGACCTTAAACCTCGTGCTCCCTGCCGGATTCCAATTCGACGTTACGCTCAGCGGAACTGTTCCTAAATACGGAACCATCACGCTGCAGGGCGCCGACTTCACGGCTGGCAGCGGTTCACTTGGATTCCTGGGCACTTCCATCCTGACCATCTCGTACAAGAACAGCGGTTCGTCCAGCCTGGATAAGATCATTCTTACAGGGCTTCGCGTTAAATCTACTACCGCCACCAATGGTGCGATATTCCGCCTTGGTGGAAATGCACTCACAGCAGCTATCCCTGACATCAGCATCCTGGCTACACTAAGCTCCTTTGATGCCCCGGCCATTGCGTTTAACAACAGTTATTCGGGAAGTGTCTTCCCTGTGATCACCAGCATTCCGGATAATTACACCAACGCGATCACACTGACCCCGACTACCGTAACGGGCGGCGCGCTCTATGGCCCTACCATACCTCCTACCCAGATTCCGGATTATGGCCCCAGCTCATTCAGCGGGCCTGGCGTAAATGGCAACGTATTTACCACTTCTGCTGTAACCCTGGATGCTCCATTTAATATCACCATCACCCATACTGACGATAATGGTTGTATTTCAGCGAATGCCATTCAGTATACCGTATATGACCATAACACTGCTATTAACATAACAGACTCGGGAGGTACCCCTATCACCTCAAGAGAGTACTGCGCAGACAATGACAAGTTCGTGACAGCACCTATCACTGTGGTGATCCCGCCTATCAACTCGCCCACCTACGGAAGGGCCGGACATGTGCGCTATGTCAAGCACGACAACCTCTCGTCCTTCTGGCTAAAGAATCTGACAGCAGATCTCCCTGTGGGCGCACCTCCGCAATTGATGAGCGGTACCGATTGGTCCAATGTAGTGAAGACCCTGCCCAACTTATTCTCCACCTCTACCAATGGTGCAGGAACCTTCCCGAACTATAACTTCGACGACGCTGTAATTGCCAATGCCTCTGCAGTATCGGGCGGCAACTTGCCTGATCCTTACAGCTACTTCGAGAATGTAATTGTGTCGACCGATGGTACCAATCGCAAATTCAGATACTACAAAGGTGGTTCACTCGGATCGGTTGCGTTCACCGGAACCTTCCAAAGCCGTACCAATTCAGCGGTCATTGTACCCCGGGTGCAATTGGTGGACTTTTATCTGCCAGCGGTGCCGATCATTGACGTAAGTGTACCTTCAACGATTGACAATGCTGATCCGTTGACTTTGGTGGGAGCAGCAAACAATCCCAATAATCCTATCAATATTGGTACGCCTGTCTATTGCGAAGCAGGCGGCGCCATCAACATTGCAGGGTATCCTGCTGCCGATGGTGTGAATTCGACAGGCACCTGGGTTCTCGAAGATCCTGCCACAAACACAGTGATACCATCGCCACCCGGTTTTACTGCTTTTACGAATGGCACAGCCACGCTGGATCCCAAAGCATTTATTAATGGGTTGAAGGCATTGCCAACGCCACCTGCATATCTCTATGGTGACATCCGAATCAGGTACAACTATCAGGAGACAAATGCTGTGTGCCCGGCCACGACCACCCGCATTATCCGGATTACACCTAATCCTGTCGGAGGATTCGTACAAAATGCTGTCATAAGTCAGTTCACACCTAATAATACATCCTATTGCGCGGGCAAGCAGATCAATTTTGACGCAACCAATACAACGCTTGCCAACGCTCCTGCAGGTACCCCGGCGAACAGCATTACGGCTTATGATTGGGACTTTGGGGATCCTAACTCAAGTACCAACAAAGTTTCCGGAAAACTGCAAAACCACACCTTTGGTAATCCTCAATCGTACATCGTTACGCTTAATGCCACTTCCAACTGGGGATGCAAATCCTCAGATGTAGCAGTAACTAACACGACACTGGTAGTGGGTAGCGTGCCGACCGTAAAACTTTACTTTGATGGTGTGTACAAACAAAGCAACTTCACATTCTACAGCAACAACTCCACAGTTTCTGCAAATGACTTCTTTAAGCAGATTGACATAAATTATGGAGATGGAAGCACCCCTGGTTCCAAGACCTATGCTGCTGATACACAACCTACTGATCCAAAGACGCAGTTTACACACCAATACAGCTCCAAGGGAAAATATGCTGTTAACCTCACGGTAACAAGTCAAATAGGTTGTGTAAACAGCCTTACCCTGGACAATAAGTACATCAAAGGATATAGTGACCTGGACAACAAGCGCGCTCGCACCCTTCTCGTGCTTGACAGAGTGCCTGTATCAACCAGCGCAACAGGTTATTTGCAAGAATTTGAGACAGGGGATGGCAACTGGCAAGCCTGGTATGCAAGCAATGCTACCTATCCTCTTACTTTCCCGATTGACCCTTATACCAAGTCAATTACCTGGGCATCAGGGAAGGCAACCGGCCCCGTAATCAAGCCGGATCCTTCAGGTCTTAACGGAACAAACTACTGGAGAACTGGATATGATTCAGTGAATAACGTGGTGGGCACTTACGGCAATAATGAAAGATCAGCTTTGTACTCACCCAGTTTTGACCTCAGTGCGCTCTATACTCCAATGATTCAGTATGATAATGTCATCCAGCTTGAAGCCTCCGATGGCATCATTCTCGAGTACTCAACTGACAACCTCAATGTGGCCGATCCAAACAAAGTGTGGAAAGTACTCGGTTCGGCCATTGGTGAAGGTGTCTATTGGTTTACTGACAAAGGAATTGCCGCGAAACCAGGTGCTCAATCCGGAAATGACTTCGGCTGGACGGGAAGTGCAAGTGCCCAATGGAATAGATCCAAGCATACCCTGGACGAAGTGGCAACAAGTGTGGGGGGCAGAGTGAACGCAACCAATGTTGTGTTCCGGTTTGCCATGGCAAGCGCTAAGTCCAATCCGCAATTCGAAGGGTTTGCCGTAGACAACGTCCGGATTGGAGAAAGAACCCGCACCATCCTTCTGGAGAGCTTTGCCAGCACTTCAAATAGTAGCGCCAATGAAAAATCTGAGAATCAAACCATTGCTAACTTCTATCCCCTGGGAACCTCCACAGGTACACAGGTGGTCAAGATCAACTATCACATGAATTTCCCCAAGGATGATCCGTTCAATAAGGATAACCCGGCCGACCCCAGCTCTCGTGCGTTATTCTATGGGATACAGTCAACCCCCAGGTCCGTCCTGGACGGTTCACCCGACAAAGATGACAGGCCATTCTCTGTGTGGAGCAATTCAACTTATGGTGTGCGTAGTCTTGAACTCGCTCAGGCAGATATCCAGATATTAGATACTCCTACCGGCAATCCGGATTCTGTAAAGGTAAGTGCGGGCAAGATCAGTTTCTATGTCAAAGTGACGCCTATCTTCGCGCTTCCCAGCACCAGTGTATTGCAGGTTGCCATACTTGAAAAGTCAGTTGCCAAGTCAGCCTTGACTTCGGATCAGCAGGCCATGATCCTGAGTGGCGAGACTGACTTCCAGTATATCCTGAAGAAAATGCTGCCTTCCGCCAAGGGTATCAGGTTTGATACGGCTTGGGCAGCGACCAGACCAGGAAGATTCTTCCCAGGTGGAGGGCAAGCGTATGAATATTATGTCGATGCCAATAAACTCTATCAGCCTGGCAAGGACCTGATGGTAGTGGCATTTCTTCAGGATGAGGCCGCCAGGGAAGTTTTCCAGGTGCATTACACATCTGTCACAAAAGACCCTCCTGTCGTCACAGGCCTCGAGCCTCTGCCAGCCGAGCAGATCATCGTCTACCCCGTGCCGGCCAATCATGAGATGCACATCCGCATGCCGGGCGTGCTGAAGCAGCCTGCTGCGTTGCAGATGTTTGACCAGACCGGACGCATCACGATTGAGTCGCAAATACCCGAAGGCGCCGACTCCAAGACGTTGAATGTGCGCGACCTTTCGTCAGGTGTGTACATCCTCCAGATCGACGTGGGTAATGGCAACTTCACCCGCAAGAAAGTGATGATCGTACACGAGGAATAGTTCAATAATCTTAATCTTGTATGACCACTCAAAAAGCCCTTTTCCAGTTTGGAAAAGGGCTTTTTCTTTGATCTGTCCTTCTTTTCTTTCTCTCACCTTTTGCCTTAATTTGAAAGCTGTTGTGTAGCCCAGAAATCGCTAAACCCCTTACATGGAATTATTCTATCAGGCAGACACCTGGCTCGCACTTTTAACACTCTGTTTCCTCGAAATCGTACTGGGGATCGATAACATCATCTTCATATCGATCGTCTCCAATAAACTCCCCGAGGAAAAGCGTGCAAAGGCAAGAAACATCGGCCTCTCTATGGCCATGATTGTACGCATTTGTTTTCTGCTGGGCATCACCTGGATCATCGGATTTACTGAACCGCTCTTCACCGTACCTCAAAACTGGATTATCCATCACGAACTGCCTGTCAGTGGCCGCGATCTGATTCTCGGATTCGGGGGACTCTTCCTCATCGCCAAAAGCACCATGGAAATCAACCATGAAATGGAGGGTGAAGAAGATGAGGACGGGGAAACAACCAAAAAAGCAAAATCGGCTGCGATCAGCCTCGGCGGCACAATCGTTCAGATCATCCTGCTCGATCTCATCTTCTCCTTCGATTCGATCCTGACGGCTGTTGGCATTGTAGATCGCGACAAAGTCATCATCATGATCATTGCCGTGATCGTTTCCATCGGGGTCATGATGTTCTTCAGCGGAACGATAGCCAAGTTTATTCAAGAACACCCCTCCATGGAAGTGCTGGCGCTTGGATTCCTGATTCTGATCGGATTCATGCTGTTCCTTGAAGCGCTCCACTACCTCATTCCGAAAGGCTATATCTATTTTGCCGTGGCTTTCTCCATGCTCATTGAACTGACCAACATACGCGTAAGGAAGAAGCGAAAAGGAAAACTAACAGCCGTCAAACTCAACAAGCCCTTTACGGAAGAGGAGATGAAAGAGGCGGTGCATGATCTGAAGAAGAACGTGGAGTGAGTGTTTGTCGTCGGTAGACGGTAGA
>JBDHXU010000022.1:0-40395 GCA_039810905.1 Cyclobacteriaceae bacterium
CCCCGACCGGCATCAAGCCCAATGGCAATTATGCCAAAGGTGAAGGCTGGATGGAATACAAGCGCCAACTGAATCTCTTAACAGAAATCTGGAAAGCAAATAATATCCTTCAAGCCAGGAAAGCGGCAGACCTCGACAGGGCCTTTAGGGAAGGTAAGACAGCAGCTTTCATCAGCGTTGAAGGAGGCGACTCACTTGAAGGTGATGCCGGCAAACTGGAAGAGATGTACCAAGACGGTGTGCGTTCCGTTCAGATCGTACATTATCATCCCAATGAACTGGGAGACCTCCAAACTGAGGTAACGCAGCACAATGGACTGTCACCGGAAGGAAAGGAAGTCATCCGTAGAATGAACAAACTGAAGATGCTTATTGACCTGGCACACGCCACTTATGAAACCACCAAAGCCGTGGCAGGCATGACAGACGCACCGCTCCTGCTGTCGCACAGCATCCTTCAGATGGAAAGCGACCGGCCTCTGGCTAAGCGTGCGATCACGGCTGAACATGCCAAAGTCATTGCCTCCACTGGCGGGGTCATTGGCGCCTGGCCCAGCGGTTTCAACAAGAGCTTTGATGAATTTATCGACAACATCAAAAGACTGATTGACGTGGCAGGTATTGATCACGTGGGGCTTGGTACTGATATGGATGGAAACTTCAGGCCAGTACTGGCAAGCTATGACGAACTGCCTAAGTGGATAGGGGCACTGAAAGCCAAAGGTCTTTCAGATGAAGAAGCAAGGAAAGTGGCTGGCGGAAACGCGAGGAGGTTGTTGGAGAAGGTGGTGGGATGAGCAGGGTATGCATATCCAATAATGAATGTTCAATAATCAATTTTGAAGTCTACTGGAGAAATGAGCCGGGTGGGTTCCCCCTGAATTCAAAAAACGAAAAAGTCCCAGCATGCCGGGACTTCATAATCGGAGTTACTAAACTGTGAGCCTGCAGGGATTCAAACCCCGAGTCTTCTGATCCGTAGTCAGATGCTTTATTCAGTTAAGCTACAGGCCCTTATTTATACTGTCTCAACCCTTTTTCCGTTAAAACAGTGCGCAAATTTAATGCTTTAATCTACTCTGCAAAAAACCGAGGTTTTGCCCCTAAGTCAAAAACGCTATTTTTGGGCCTTCTTAATTCAAAGTGTATGACCTTACGCCGGATTGCCGGACTAATTCTTGTCTTCGCATGCTCTGCTTCCTTCGCACAGGAAACATCCGAAAAATCGGAACAGCCCGCCAAGAAGACCTTCCGTCCGGATATTCCAGGATCTATAATGATAGAACTCGGAATCAATGCCACCTCCGGAGCTGCACCTACCCACTGGTCTCCCGGATTCTGGGGGTCGCGTACTTTTAATGTCTACTACCAGTACCCACTACGACTCTTTAAGTCGAACATAAGTCTTGTCCCTGGAATCGGCCTCAGCCTCGAGCGCTGGAAAATGACCAACTATTATACATTAAGTCCCACTGCCAATACCGATGGGACTTTTCCGCTGGTATCGGCAAATGACCTGCATCAATTTGCTACGATCAAAAGATCGATGATCGTAAACAACTACCTTGAAATACCCCTTGAACTGCGCTACGATACCAATCCTGAAGACATTGCGAGAAGCTTGAGTGTATCTATTGGTGGAAGAGTAGGCGTACTTTATGATTCATTTACCAAGCTGGATTACCGCGAGTTCAGTGAAAACAAATCCCTGAAAGACAAACAGTGGCATGGCATGAATCAGTTCCGGTACGGTATCATTTCGCGTATCGGAATCGGAGGTTTCAGCATGTTCGGCTACTTCAACCTTTCCCCTATGTTTGAAGCAGGTAAAGGACCTGAAATGACCACCATGAGTTCTATGACATTCGGCATTTCCGTCAGCGGATTCTGATTACCGCCCGAAGGTGTAACAATTATAATGTAAGTCGGTCCTCCCGATGCAAATCAATGAACCAGCCAGCTTATATCTCCGTATCGGGCAAGATTTGATTCGTAAATTCTTTTGCTCCGCTCCAGAATCTTCTTATAACGGGGTTCTTTATGGAGGAGTTGCAATTCGTTTGAAATTAGACGCAAGTAACCATATGTAAAGCCTGAACGGCTATAAAGTTCCAGTGTATCCAGCGCGGATTCCGTTTGTTCCGGAATTGAAAACAAGTAGAATTTATATGGCTTAGTCATCATTAGTTTTCGTGCTGTATTCTTCTGGAGGAACAAGGTTTTGAGCTGACGGACGGCAAAGTAATTGGGATTAATAGACTCCATCTGCCTATAATACATTTTAGCGGCGTCGATGTCGCCCAGCAGATAACTAATTCTCATCAGAATAACACGAGATAATACATTCTTGTCATCAAGTTCCATTGCAATCTTGCATTTTGCAATAGCCATTTCGTATTCACCTTTGTAGAAGTAAAGTCTGGCCTGAGAGGTGAGATAAGATGCACCATATGGATCTAATCCTGAGGAGTACGCTGAAACGTCGATTCCCTGATTCAGAAGTCCAAGATAAACTCCAAGAAAAAAGCCGAACTCATTACATATAAGCGGATCATTAGGAGCCAGTTCAGCGGCCCGCCTAATAAATCTATATGCACTGTCGAGATAGATGGCTGTTGTTTCGCCATCACCTTTCATTTCAAGCAAGTCCTTCATCGATTCAAACATGGTTAGTTGTGACCATGAAGCATCAGGTGCCAGTTCATAAGCCTTTCTGGCAAATTGGGTCGCCAGATCACTTCTCCCTTCCTTTTCGTCTCTTCCAGTGTCGTTCAAGTCGGCCAGTGCGCAATATGCCACAGCATATTCTGGGTCCAATCGGATGGCTTCTCTCAGTTCTCTGTCGGCTTCCACAAAATATGCCTCATCCCTGGTCGGGGTATAGTAATTCAAGCTGATATTAAGCCCTTTTAGGAAATGCTCATAAGCATCACGATTCTTTGGATGCTCGCCAGGCACGAATGCCAATGCCTCACGCGCAAGGGAATTCGCTACCATGCCTGAGACTTCATCAATAACATCAAGAATTTCCGCATCTAGTTTTCTGAATTCCTTTGACCAAACTAAAGACTCATCAGCAGCAGAAATGAGTTTGGTATTGAATCGAATCTGCTTATCCATCATTAAGGTACCTTCAAGCACATGCGTCACGCCTAACTCATTGGCAATATCCCGAATGCCCTTGTTGCTTCCTTTGTATTTCATCACAGAAGTGTAGGCAATAATTTTGACGTCCCTCAAACGGGATAATCTCGAAATAATCTGATCTGTAATCCCATCACTTATATAGTCTTGCTCCTTGTCCCCAGTCAGATTTTTGAACGGAAGGACTGCAATTGACTTCCCTTTGCTCTCTATGATAGCCTCTTTACCCCGATCCAATTTGAACCACCACGCCCCAACAGCAATCAGCACAGCAATCACTGGTATCCACAATTTCCATGGTTCGGTTCGTTTGCGTTTTGCTCTTGGCTGAACCTCAATACCCTGATCTTTCAATGAACCCTGGTGGCCCATTGCAGTCAGGATTTCCCTGATTGAATTGGCTACCTTATTTATTTGGTTCCTGTAAATGGTATGGTTCTGATTATTAGCCGGTGTTTCTTCAGTAGGGCGAATTGGCCGGTTAACTCCAGCCTCCTTGTAAATGAATTCGATGGCCCGTAAACGCGACCCGGTTTCAGATTCGAATAACTTTTCATCCTCTTCCTGCAATTCGTGAATCTTCACAGGAAGGATTCTGGATGCCACATTCCCATTTTTCAGCTGAATATCCTTTCCAATCGCGCTATGCGACGCCATTCGGTTAAAGGCACAAAATTCTTTTTGCCACGCAAATGACCTGGGGTCACAATAGGTCTGGGATAGAATCGGCATGAAGATTGCACACTTGAGTCTACCCTCCAGGCTTTTGTCCACATCGTGGGTTTCCAACAGGCCATCGTGAGGATTCTCGTCAAAATAAATGGAAACATCTTCCTTGAAGGTGGCCTCCAATTCAGTCCTAAGGGCTTCCACAAATTGCGTCACCCATTTGTCGCCTTTGTTATCCTTCTGGCGATAGGATATGAATATGTCGTATTCGTAACCCGGAATCAGGGAGGGCATGCAGGTTGGTTGGGACTATCTAAGTTAGGAAAATGCCTGAATGTAATTTCCATACCATTCTGCAGGTGATTTTCAAGACGCAATTCATAAATTGAAACTCAACCCTGATCCAGAAACCAAAACAGAAATACCATGAAAGGAGTACGCGTACTGGTGGGCACCAAGAAAGGTGCATTTGTCCTTACCTCTGATGCGAAGCGGGTGAAGTGGGATGTCAGCGGTCCCTTCTTTGCAGGATGGGAAATCTATCACATGAAAGGTTCACCTGCAGATCCGAACCGGATCTATGCTTCCCAAAGCAGCGGATGGTTTGGTCAGATTGTCCAGCGCTCCGATGATGGCGGCAAGACCTGGTTCCAGCCAGGCTTCAAACCCGGTGAACCCACCACGAACGATCATGGTATGCCAGTAACGGAGAGCAACAAATTTGCCTATGACGTATCAGATACCGACGGCAAGCCCCTTACAACTCACCAATGGTACGACGGTACACAGCATCCATGGGAGTTTAAGCGAGTATGGCACATGGAGCCGTCCTTGACTGACCCCAATACGGTGTACGCAGGTGTGGAAGATGCCGCCCTTTTCAAATCAATCGATGGTGGGAGCAGCTGGAAGGAACTTTCAGGACTTCGTGGTCACCGGACCGGCGCGCAGTGGGCACCTGGAGCAGGTGGCATGGCAGTGCACACAATAATCCTCGACCAGAAAGATCCCAAACGTATATACATTGCGATCTCTTCTGCGGGCGCATTCAGGACAGATGACGGAGGTCAAACCTGGAAGCCGATCAATAAGGGTCTATCCTCCCTTTATATTCCCAATCCAACGGCGGAAGTTGGACACTGCGTTCATCATATCGCCAACCACCCCTCTCGCCCGGAGGTACTTTTCATGCAAAAGCACTGGGACGTGATGCGCAGCGACGATGCGGGAGAGTCATGGTATGAAATCAGCGGCAATCTACCCTCGGACTTCGGGTTTGTAGTTGACGTACATGCTCACGAACCCAATACTATCTATGTTATCCCAATCAAGAGCGACTCAGAACATTTTCCGCCGGATGGAAAACTGCGCGTGTACAGGAGCCGCACCGGTGGTAATGAATGGGAGGCGCTGACAAAAGGGCTTCCGCAAAAGGATTGCTACGTGAACATCCTGCGCGATGCGATGGCGGTCGACACCATGGATCCCTGTGGAATATACTTCGGCACTACGGGCGGCCAGGTCTACGGTTCATCGGATGGAGGCGACAGTTGGAATCCCCTCGTTCAAAACCTTCCATCTGTTTGCTCAGTAGAAGTACAGGTGATTCCATGATTCGTGTCGTGCTCCCTTACCATCTCCGCAACCTTGCCATGATCGGGTCCGAGATGCAGGTGGAAGTGTCCGGAGAGGTCACCATTGCATCGGTACTGGATTCCATCGAACACCACTACCCCATGCTGGCAGGAACCATTCGAGACCACACGACCAAAAGGCGTCGCCCCTTCCTAAGATTTTTTGCATGTGGTGAAGACCTCTCCCTTGCAGAACCTGGAACGCGATTGCCGGATAAAGTCATAAATGGAGAAGAACCATTTCTGGTGATCGGCGCTGTGGCGGGGGGCTAGTTGGTGCCCTTAATTAACATCCTTCATTACTTCGGCACGCAACCATTTGTCAGCGGAACGTAGACCGTCAACAGTCCACGGTCTACGGTCTACCCTTCTTCACCTCTCAGCTTTACCCCACACCACCTTCGCCGTCTTCACATCACGTGAATTCGTGCCGATGTAGATGTTGAACTCACCGCTTTCCCAGTCATACTTCAGCTGGGAGTTGTAGAACTTAAGCATCTCTGGCGTGATGATGAAACTAAGCTCCTTGCTTTCGCCAGGCTTAAGCGTCACTCTGATGAAGTCCTTCAGTTCCTTTACGGGCCTGGAAATGGTAGCCACATGGTCACCGATATACAACTGCACAACTTCCTCGCCTTCATATCCGCCAGTGTTTTTCAATGTGACTGTAGCCGTCAATGATTCATTTCCAGTCAGGTTTGTCTTACTCAGTCGGATATCAGAATAGTCAAAGGTGGTGTAACTCAAACCAAATCCAAAGGGATAAAGGGGATCATTGGACTCATCAAGGTAGTTGGATTTAAATTTGTTGTCGCTCACACCATCCCATGGACGGCCGGTGTTCAGGTGATTATAATACACCGGAATCTGGCCGACACTGCGCGGAAAGGTTGCAGGTAACTTACCGGAAGGATTCTGGGCTCCGAACAATACATCTGCTATCGCATTTCCAGCTTCTGAACCTGGAGCCCACACGTTCAGGATGGCATCGGCATGGGCATCTTCCCACGTCAGCGTCAATGGCCGTCCTGTAAATACTACCAAAACCAGCTTCTTCCCTGTCTTGGCTACCGCTTCAAGCAGCCCCTTCTGACTTTCCGGGATGTCAATATTCGTGCGACTGGAGGATTCTCCCGACATACTCTGAGATTCTCCAACCACCGCCACAACCACATCAGCGCCGGCGGTTACCTTGAGCGCTTCCTGTATCATAGCTTCTGGACTTCGCTTGTCTTGTGTGACCATCTGAATCCCGAAGAAATTCAGACGTTTGATAAACTCCTTGTCATCTGTAATATTAGATCCTCTGGCGTGCACCACTTTTGCTGCGCCTGCCTGGTCCTTGATGCCTTCCAACACACTCACTGACTTCTCCCAGTCACCTGCGATTACCCAGGTGCCCAGCATGTCGCGGTGGTTGTCTGCCAACGGGCCGATCAGCGCAATAGTACCCTGTTTCTTCAAAGGCAATACCTGACCTTTGTTCTTGAGCAGCACAAAAGAGTGCGCCGCGACTTCCCTTGAGGCGTTGCGGGTTTCAGCATTAAAGACTTCATTCTTCGCCCGCTCTTCACTGACATACCTGTATGGATCCTCAAATAGGCCGAGTTTGTATTTTGCCTCCAGGATGCGCCTGCAAGCCTGATCAATTTCCTGCTGGGTCACCTTTCCCTCGTCCAGCGATTTTTTCAGCGTGGTGAGAAGACCTTCACTCACCATGTCCATATCAAGTCCGGCATGGAGGGCCAACGCCGACACTGTCTGAATGTCGCCCATTCCATGATTGATCATTTCACTCACCGATGTGTAGTCTGAAACGACAAATCCCCTGTAACCCCACTCGTTGCGAAGGACATCTGTAAGCAGCCATCGATTGCCCGTAGCAGGAATCCCGTCCACCACATTGAACGAGCTCATAATGCTTCCCGCACCGGCATCCAGAGCTGCCTTGTAAGGTGGCAGGTAATAGTTGTACATAGCAAGGTGGCTCATATCAACCGTATTATAATCTCGGCCTGCCTCAGCTCCACCGTAGAGTCCGAAGTGTTTCACGCAAGCCATGATGGTATTATTTCTGGTTAAGTCATCGCCCTGATAACCTTTCACCATGGCCGCCGCGACCACGGAACCCAGATGCGGATCCTCACCGTTTCCCTCCGATATTCTTCCCCACCGCGGATCACGTGCAATGTCAACCATGGGTGAAAAGGTCCAATTCAATCCCTCAGCTGAGGCCTCCTGGGCGGCCACTTGAGCTGACTTTCGAACAAGATCAGGGTTCCATGTAGCGGCGAGGCCCAATGGAATCGGGAAGATGGTACGATGACCATGGATCACATCGAGCCCAAATATCAGCGGGATCTTGAGCCTGGATTCATTGACGGCGACCTCCTGGACCTTCTTCACTTTTTCAGGGCCAAAAACACCGAAAATACCGCCTACCTGTCCCTTCCTTATTTTGTCCTCAACATCCTTGCTGATGGCAATACCTGTCACGGCACCTCCGGCAACAGGCAGGTTCAACTGACCAATCTTTTCCTCGATGGTCATCTTGCCCATCAGGTCGTTGATAAACGTGTCCATTTTGGTGTCGCCTGCGCCGCTCTTTCTTTCAGAACAGGAGAAGAACGCGGCGATCAATAATACGGTGCTCAGTAATTGTTTCATGGGTTAGGATATTGAAGTACTCAATTTAAGAAAGATCATTAAGTATAAGACCTGACGCCATCAAATGAAGCATGCCTTCGGTTACACGGCTTTCAGTACATAATTTACCAGCCCCTTCAGGATCAACTCACACTCCCTTGAACGCAGGCTTTCTCTTCTCCAGAAATGCTTTCACTCCCTCCTGGTGGTCAGCAGTATTCCCAGCACTCTCCTGCATGTAAGCTTCATAATCAAGCATCTCATCCAGCGAGGCGGTAGACGCTTTGTTCAGCATCTTCTTTATCATTCCGATGGCCCGTGTGGGTGCCTGCGCAAAATACCCAGCATATTCAGCCACGGTTGCATCCAGCTGCTCAGGTGGCACCACTTTGTTTACTAGTCCCAACTGCAATGCTTCATCTGCCTTCACTTTGCTGCCCATCGAGCACAATTCAAAAGCTTTGGCCATCCCAACCGTCCGTGGCAGAAACCATGAAGAGCCAGAATCAGGCACGAGACCGATATTGATAAATACTTCGATCAATGTCGCTTCTGTGGACGCAATGATCATGTCGCAGGCTAGCGCAAGGCTACAACCCGCTCCGGCAGCTACTCCATTCAGTCTGCAAAGGATGGGCTTGGGCATTCCGCGCATAGCTCTTATTATTGGATTGTAACGCCTTTGCAGCGAGTCCATGAAGGATCGCTTGCCGGCACCTGCGCTGGCCTTCAAATCCTGTCCTGAACAAAACGCCTTTCCAGCGCCGGTTAGTACTATCACACGTACAGCAGAATCTTTGCCAGCCGTTTTCAGCACGTCCTGGAGCTCGTAGGTGATTTCATCATTGAGGGCATTGTACACTTCAGGACGGTTGAGTGCTATGGTGGCAATGCCATTCGCCAACGAATAGGTAATGAACTGGTAGGCCATATACAATTTTGAATTAATGTCCCCTGAAAAGAAGTAACATCCCGGTGAGTCCGATCATCAAGCCTGCTGCGCCGCCATACATCACCTGCCTCATGTTGTGTGCGTTAAGGTACAGCCGTGCCGACATGACAGCACCGGCGACGACGATGATCAAGACCGAAGGCCACAGGAGCGAATTATCTGCGACCACTTTATTCAACGGAATAATGATGCCTGCCAGTCCTCCTGCTGCCATACTGTGCACACTTATTTTCTCAAAGAAGGTAATCACCGTGGCGGTCACTACCAGCACAGCAACGATGAGCATTACTTTGTTGAAATTGACATTGGCAGAGATCTTATAATAGAACATCCAGGCCACTACAGCATAGATAATGGAGATCAGAACAAAGGGAACGATACGGTCCCTGCGCTGATGCATCTGAAGAGAGGGCAAGGATCCGAAAGTCTTGAACATCAACAAATTCAACACCGGCAGCACAAAGGTCATGATGAATACGAGCCCAACGAACATCCAAATCGAGGCGGTGGGGATCAGGAGAAAATGAGGAAGAAACTGGGTAAGCAAAATGACCAGGTAGGTGCACAATAACAACGGATGAAACACCCAGGAAACGAGAATGGCCAGCTGCCTCATATCTCCTTCCGCAGTCTTGCCACCGGGATGTTCAACTGCTCCCTATATTTGGCAACAGTCCTTCTGGCAATGTTGTAGCCTTTCTGGTTCAGGATTTCCTCGATCTTCTCATCTGAAAAAGGCTTGCTCTTCTCTTCTGCCTCTACCAATTCCTGGATGATCTTTTTAACTTCCCTTGAACTTACTTCTTCACCTGAATCGGTAGTAATGCCTTCTGAGAAAAAATATTTCAGTGGATAGATGCCAAAGTCAGTCTGGATAGCCTTGCTGCTGGCCACCCTGCTGACAGTGGAAATATCCATGCCGATCCTTTCGGCAATGTCTTTCAAAATCATTGGCCTCAGTTTGGTCTCGTCTCCTTCAAGGAAGTAATCGTACTGAAAATCGATGATGGCCTGCATGGTTCGCATGAGGGTATGCTGACGCTGCTTGATCGCATCAATGAACCACTTGGCGGAATCAAGTTTTTGTTTTACGAAAGAGACTGCTTCTTTCAGCTTCTTGTCTTTCTTGTCACTCTTCTCATAGGCCTTGAACATCTCCGCGTAGGATTTGCTGATGCGCAGTTCCGGGGCATTCCGTGAATTCAGCGAAAGCTCCAACTTGCCGTTATTATTGTGTAGAATGAAGTCAGGGATGACATACTGGTTCTTCACAAGTCCGGAGGTCACCTCTCCTCCCGGCTTGGGGTTGAGTTTGATGATGAGTTCGATGGCATCGCGGATGTATTCTTCGTCATCGAGGTCGAGTTTCTTCTGGATCTTCGGATAGTGCTTCTTGGTAAACTCTTCATAGCACTCCTGGATGATGCGCTTGGCCACGATCACATCCACATCCTGCCCGTCGTCCATGCGGTCGAGTTGAAGCAGCAGACATTCCTGCAGGTTACGGGCGGCAATACCCGCTGGATCAAATCCCTGGATCTTTTTCAGGAGTTCTTCCACCTCCACGATATTGGTCTCGATGTTTTGTGAGAAAGCAAGGTCGTTGACGATGGACTCCAACTCGCGGCGGATGTAGCCGTCACTTTCGATACTGCCGATCAACTGCCTTCCAATCGCAAACTGTCGTTCATCCAGACCCAGGAAGCCCAACTGGGTTATGAGACTCTCATGAAGTGATGAGCTGGTTGCAATGGGCAGCTCCCGGTCTTCTTCATCATCACCATCGCTCTGGGACTTATAACCACTGTAATCGTCATCCTGGAGATAGTCCTTGATATCCACCTCGGACTCGGTACCACTGCTGTCTTCCTGCGAATCCTCCTGGGACTCTGCGGGGGCAGGCTCCTCTTCCGATGAGCCCTCTTCCAATGCCGGGTTGATTTCCAATTCCTCCTCAATTCTGCTTTCCAGCTCAGCAGTCGGAACCTGCAGCAGTTTTATGAACTGAATCTGCTGGGGAGAAAGTTTCTGCTGAAGATTCTGGCTGAGTCCTAGTCGCTGCATGTCTTACGATTGTCACAAAATTAATGCTTCAGGGGTCTTATTGAAAGGATTTGTTAAGGCTGCTGCACTTCAGGGGCTTTGGAAGTGGCAGTCAAAATCACGTTTTTTGCAACCCCGTTCGATTTATGAAGCGTACCAAAATAAAAGATCTGCTCCAGACCCCTCCTGAAGGCCAAACGGTGCTCGTGCAGGGTTGGGTCCGGACTTTCCGCAACAATCAATTCATTGCCCTCAACGATGGAAGCATAATCCACAACCTGCAGCTGGTGCTTGAATTGAATGCATTCCCCGAAGAAACGTTGAAGCGTATCACCACCGGTGCCTGCGTTTCTGTGACCGGTACGCTCATTCCCTCTCCTGCCAAAGGGCAGGCGGTGGAAGTGAAAGCGACTTCGGTAGAAATCCTGGGGGATTGTGACGCAGAGAAATTCCCCCTTCAGCCCAAAAGGCATTCTTTGGAGTTTCTTCGCGAAATCGCGCACCTCCGGTCCCGCACCAACACCTTTGGCGCGGTGATGCGGGTAAGGCATGCCATGGCCTTTGCCGTACATAAATTCTTCAACGACCGCGGGTTCTTCTATATACACACCCCCATCATCACCGGTTCCGATGCAGAAGGTGCCGGCGCAATGTTCCGTGTCTCCACACTCGATCCCAACAATCCCCCGAAGGATGAACAGGGTCACATTAACTATAAGGAAGACTTCTTTGGTCGCGAGACCAATCTGACCGTTTCAGGCCAGCTGGAGGTGGAGACTTATGCAATGGCCTTGTCGGATACCTACACTTTTGGGCCGACTTTCCGCGCCGAGAATTCAAACACAACCCGGCACCTTGCGGAATTCTGGATGATTGAACCGGAGATGGCATTCTATGACATCAACGACAACATGCAGCTGGCTCAGGACTTCCTTCAATACCTGATGCGATATGCGCTTGAAAATTGTGGCGAGGACTTGCAGTTTCTGGACAAGCGCGCTGCTGAAGAAGAAGCCGCCAAACCCCAGGACCAGCGAAGCGAACTCGGACTCGTAGACAGGCTGAAGTTTGTGGTGGACAATGACTTTCAGCGTCTTACCTACACCGAGGCCATCGACATCCTCCGGAACTCCAACCCCAACAAGAAGAAAAAATTCCAGTACCTAATCGACCAGTGGGGTGTGGACCTTCAGAGTGAGCACGAGCGGTATCTCGTAGAAAAGCATTTCAAGAAGCCTGTTATCCTCTATAACTACCCGGCCGCTATCAAGGCTTTCTACATGCGGCAGAATGAGGATGGAAAGACAGTTGCCGCCATGGACGTACTATTCCCCGGCATCGGTGAAATTATTGGTGGGTCGCAGCGTGAGGAGCGCCTTGACCGTCTCTCCCGGCGCATCCAGGAACTGAATCTCCCTGAAAAAGATCTCTGGTGGTACCTGGAGTTGCGCAAGTACGGTTCCGCACCGCACAGTGGCTTCGGCCTTGGCTTCGAGCGTCTCATTCAGTTTGTAACAGGAATGACCAATATCCGCGATGTGATCCCGTTCCCCAGGTTCCCCGGCAACGCCGAATTCTGATCAGCCACTTACATCGGGCCATCGAATTCCTGCCGACGGTCGTGAGCAGGTGGGCGCTTTTCCTTACATTGCCCGGATTAAGAATTCACACCTGACTCATGATTGACAAACCACAGGGCAAACTCATTCCCACGCTCAGTCTCTTTTCGGCTTTCATGCTCACGGTGAGTTCGGTGATCGGGTCAGGTATTTATAAGAAAGTGGCACCCATGTCTTTGGAACTAATGGCGCCTGGATTGGTTCTGCTTTGCTGGGTGCTGGCAGGTCTCATCACCCTATGCGGTGCATTGAGCAATGCCGAGATCGCCAGCATGCTGGCTGACTCCGGCGGCGAATACGTCTATTACAGGAAGATATACAACCGGTTTTTCGCGTTTCTCTATGGCTGGACTTCCTTTTCAGTCATTCGATCTGCCTCACTGGCATCCATTGCTTATGTCTTTTCGCAGTCGCTCAATAGCCTGGTGCCGTTGCCACAGTTTTCCGATTCAATTGCATCCATTTCTATACTTGGCATCTTCACCCCGTTTGACAACTTTGGCGTGAAGGCAGTCACCATTTTACTTATCGTAGGACTAAGCTGGGTGAACTACCGCGGACTGAAAGGTGGTGAAGGCCTCAGCAGGAACGTGCTTATCCTGGTAACCATAAGCATCGTTCTGATCATTGGTCTGGGGTTAACGATCGGCGGGGGGAGTTTCACGAATCTTGCGACACCGGCCTCAGGCTACCAGGAACATTCATGGTTTGATGGTGCCTTTATCAGTCATCTTTTCGCCGCTCTGCTTGCAGCCTTCTGGGCATACGAAGGTTGGTCAACGACCGGTTACCTCGGAGGCGAGATCAAGAACCCAAACCGCAATCTGCCCCTTGCACTTGTGTTCGGCGTGCTATTTGTGATGCTGGTCTATGTCAGCATCAACTTTACCTATCTCTACGTGCTGCCGATGGATCAGATTGTAGACGTAGCACAATCGCAGAATACTATTGCAGCGGTCGCTGTGGTCAAGCACTTCCTCGGCTCGGGTGGCGGGCTCTTCATTTCACTGCTCATCCTGCTCACCACCTTTGGCGCTACCAATACCACGGCCCTCATGCCCCCGCGGCTCTACTATTCCATGGCACGCGAAGGGATGTTCTTTTCATCCTCAGCCTACATCCATCCCCGCTATAATACTCCCTCCAACGCATTCATCATTCAAGCCTTCTGGGCCAGCATGCTGGTGTTGTCAGGCAGCTTTGATCAGCTTACCGACATGCTGGTATTTGCTTCGTTCATATTTTACGGCGCCACGGCTCTTGGCGTCTTTGTGCTCAGGATAAAAATGCCTGATGCGCCAAGACCCTACAAAGCATGGGGCTACCCGGTAGTACCGGCATTGTTCATACTGTTCTGTGCCGCGCTAATTATCATCACTCTCATCGGCAAACCCAGGGAAGCCCTGCTCGGCCTGGCGCTGATGCTTACCGGTATTCCTTTTTATATTTACTGGCAAAGGAAGATTGCAAAAAGCTGAGTTACCAAAAACACCGTGGACGTGGAAACCATAGAAATTTCCGGAATTATTGGCATGATCGCGATAGCTGCGCTTGCGGCCAACTTCGCCGTAGGCCTCTGCATTTGGACAAACATCAGCTATTCATTGCCGTGGAACCTCTCATTTCTCCAATTGCACAAATTCACCGGATACTCTGCAGCGGTCACCATTCTTCTTCACATTGTACTCATACCCCTGGACCCCTTGTCGGGATTTTCGTGGACTGACCTCCTTCTCCCGGCCTGGACCAAACACCAGCCACTCGCTAACACGTTCGGTTCAGTTGCATTCTATCTGATCGGCGTGGTGATCATCACTTCGTATTTCAAAGAGAGCATGAAGTACCCCTTGTGGCGTTCACTGCATTACCTCTCCTATTTTGCTGCTATTCCCCTTATTCTTCACAGTATCATCACCGATCCCAAACTTCAGGACCGGCCCATCGACTGGTTTGACGCTGAAAAACTATTCGTGATCCTTTGCTGCCTGGTGATTACAGGCCTGTCTGCCTACCGTTTTGTCTTCAAACCGTCCAGGCGCCAGCCCAATCAATAGCCGGTAGACTCTTCAGTTATCTTTTGCTCCCTGCTGAATCCAGCAGGTGATCCTGAATTTTTCGGATGCAGACAATGAAGACCCGCGTGGCATGGACCCATCACTTACCACCCGTAACACATCCCCCTGGAGATCCTGCACATTCTTAAGTGTCGCCAGCGGAGGCAATGAGTGATTGGTGGTCTCATGGCAACCGGATATTGTACAATTTGCTGTGATAACGGACTGAACATCATTCTTCCAGCTTACCGGATGTTCGGCGCTGCAGGTGAGATTGAGAACTGCATGGTCGTTCACACAACCGAACAGGATCAGACAAAAGAGGGCGGGGATACGCATCACTATGATGCGCAAATTATCAGCCCATTGTGAAGGGGATGTTAAGAGGTTGTTACCCTTTCCGCTTGACGGCGAGCAACGGAACAGCACCCATATAGGCAAGCGTCCTGGTTATACTTTTACCGAAGAGCTTTTCCACCAGGCTCAGCCGGTGTGTAAAGGTCGTCAGGAGATCCGCTTTGGTCTCTTTAATGAATTTATCGATAGCTCCTGGTATGTCGTCATCGATGATGACTTTGAAGTCCAGTTTGTTATATCCGGATTTCTTGATCGTTTCATTGACTTCGTGTACCGCCGCGTCAACCTTCTTGTCCATGGCACTCACCACATGGATCATGTGAATGTGTGAGTTGTAGATCGCTGCAAACTCTGTAATGATATCCAGCTCCTTTGCTGTATTCTTTAGGTCGCTTGCATATACAATGGTCTGCAGGTTCTTGTATTGTGCAAATTCCGGGATCGCCAGCACGGGTACGTTAACCTCATCGATCACCGATACGGTCGTGCCTCCCAGGCGGGCTTTCTTCAAAGCAGAGGCTCCGCGCGAACCCATCACCACCATATTGGTCGGATTCTTGTCTGTAAAGCGTTTGACCATCTCAGCCACGGTATGAGAGCGGATCCCCTTGAATTGAATTTTGGCCTTGTCAATCTTCAAGTCTTTCTTAAGCTCTTCTATCAACTTCTCGCCCTCTTCATCAGTAATCTTCGACAATGTTTTCTCGACGCTTTTCATCTTAAGGCTGGCGCGTGGTGCACCTTCGACCCTGATTATGCTAAGAATGGTAAATTCTGCCTCAAGTGGAAGTGCCATTTTCAGGGCAAACTTCATTGCCACTTTGGACAGCGGAGAAAAATCAGTGAGCATTACAATCTTAGGGTGCGGCATGGACGTCAGGCGTTTAGTCAAAAATAGAGATTTGAAGGTACGGAACAAATAATGAACGCGTCGGGCGGAGCAACGGACTGAACTTCTAATGCATACCTTTGCGGGATATTTACAAAGTATGAAAGCTATTGTCACTTTAATGTTACTCGTATCGGCATTCCTGGCGGGCGGGCAGCCCATCAAAACCGAAAACCTGAGGAAACACATCACGACCCTTGCCAGCGATGAATACCAGGGGCGCGGGACCGGCTCAGAGGGTGAAAGGAAAGCAGCAGCATACATCCAATCACAATTGAAAAAAGTCAAGATACAGCCAAAAGGTGAACAGGGTTTCCTGCAGACCTTTGATTTCAAGTCCGGAGTGCATGGCACAGGTGATGCAGGAAAGGCAAGCAATATTATCGGGTGGATTGATAATGGAGCGGAACACACCATCATCATCGGTGCACACTACGACCACCTCGGAACAGGAATGCAGGGAAGTTCACTCGATGCCAATCCTCAAGGCAAGATTCACAATGGTGCTGATGACAATGCATCGGGTGTAGCTGGCTTGATTGAACTTGCCCGGTATTTCGCAGCGAACAAAAAGAAGGAAAACAACAACTTTCTCATCCTCTCCTTCTCCGGCGAGGAATTGGGACTCTATGGTTCAAAATATTTTACGGAACATCCCACTATTGATCTGTCAAAAGTCGACTTCATGATCAACCTCGATATGGTAGGAAGGCTTCAGCCCAAGAACGGCCTTTCCGTAAGCGGGTCGGGAACTGCGGCCATCTGGGAAAATGAGTTGAAGAAACTCAGCACCCCGGAGGTACCCATAAAGACGGATTCTTCCGGTATGGGCCCATCGGACCATACTTCCTTCTACCTCAAGAACATCCCTGTGCTCCATTTTTTCACTGGCTCTCATTCTGATTACCACAAGCCCACGGATGATGCAGACAAGATCAACTATGAGGGGGAGGCCCGTGTTCTTGAAGTGGTCATCAAACTGATTGAAGACACAGACGCCCAACCCAAACTGGCATTCCTTCCCACGAAGAACAAGTCCATGAGCTCCTCACGCTCTTTTAAGGTCACCATGGGTGTAATGCCAAGCTACACGTCAGAGGAACAGGGATTGAAAGTGGATGGTGTGAGTGAAGGCAAGCCAGCACAGAAGGCCGGGATCCAGGCCGGGGATGTTATTGTGCAGATGGGCGACATTGCCATCAAGGATATACAGGCTTACATGGATGCGCTTGGAAAATTCGAGAAAGGCCAAACGGTTCCTGTAAAGGTGAGGCGAAATGGCGAAGAAGTGACCGTGATGGTTACTTTCTGATAGCCGGAAGTCAGGCTCAGTCTTTTTTCTCTACTTCGTGGCCGCCGAACTCTTTCCTGAGTGCTGCTACCATCTTGCCTGAAAACGTATCCTCTTGTTGGGAACGGTAACGCATAAGCAATGACATGGTGATCACGGGAGCCGGAATACCCATCTCAAGTGCTGTCTCCACTGTCCACTTGCCTTCACCGGATGAATGCATGACGCCTCTGATAGTTTCAAGATTGTGGTTGCTTTCAAGTGCCTGTTGGGTCAACTGCAGCAGCTTGCCTCGTACCAGCGATCCATTGTTCCAAACCCTGGCAATATTCGCCAGATCCATGTCGGGACTATGCTTGTGAATCAGTTCAAATCCTTCCGCGATGGCCTGCATCATTCCGTATTCTATGCCATTGTGGATCATCTTCATGAAGTGGCCACTTCCGTTTTTGCCGCAGTATACACTGCCGTTCTCCACAGAAATGGACTTAAAGAAGGACGCCGTGTAATCCCACGCCCCCTTCCAGCCACCCACCATCGTACATACTCCCGTCCTCGCCTCCTCCACACTACCGCTTGTGCCGCAGTCGAGTAGAAATACACCGGCCTTTTCCAGATCCTTGGCGCGTTGAATGGAATCTTTGTAGAAGGAGTTGCCTCCGTCAATCACGATGTCGTCGGCTTTGAGGTAGTATTTTAAATTGTTCAGAATCACGTCCACCACCTGGCCTGCAGGCACCATCATCCAAATGACCTTGCGGCCGGAAAGTGATTCTGCCAAAGCATGGACAGAAGGCACGGTTTTAATACCGTCCTTCTGGATGCGGTCCATGGCTACCTTATTGACATCAAAGGCCACAACGTCGTGGCCCTTCTGTTTCATGTTCAGCGCCAGGCTGTAGCCCATCTTACCTAAGCCGATCAAGCCTACTTGCATACACTTTGTAATAAGAACCGGGAGAGAGCGTCGTTCGCCCGGATCGTTTTGAGCCTACTTTCCTGCTCAGGCTACAACTTGGTTCAGGATCAGCACCCCGGCCAGGCCGATGACAGACACCAGTGTCTCCATCAAAGACCATGAAAGGAAGGTCTGACGAAGCGTCAAATTAAAGTATTCTTTAAACATCCAAAAGCCTGTGTCATTTACATGGGAGAACATGAGACTGCCTGCGCCGATGCTCAAGACCATCAATTCCGGGACGGCGCCCGGTGCTTGTGCCATCGAAGACACAATTCCGGCAGCCATGAGTCCTGCAACGGTGGCAGAACCAACGCAAATTCTGACCAAGGCGGCGATGGACCATGCCATCAATAGTGGCGAAAGATTCAAGGACATGGCCTTGTCAGCCACTTCTTTCGCCACACCGCTATCCACGAGTACCTGTTTGAATGCTCCCCCTGATGCAATGATGAGCATCATCATAGCAATGCCGGCAATAGACTCTTGTAAGAGACCCATGAGGTCTTTCATTTTCAACCCCCTGTTGATACCCAGTATCCATCCTGCGAGGACGAGACTGAAAAGAAGAGCAACCACAGGCTCACCCGCCAATTCAAGCCACGGGCCTTCCACTTTGAATCCCGTTCGAAGCGCAGTAGCCGATGCAATGAGAAAGACCGGAAGGATGGAAAGCACAAAACTCGCCATGACCGAGGGGGGCTGAATTGTTTCCTCAATAGTTTTGTCTTCGGTTGTGGCCAATGGAATTCGTCTCACCAGCGGCGCCAGCATCGGTCCCGCAATAATCACGGCCGGCAACGTAAGCACAAGTCCATACGCGAGTGTCTTGCCGATGTCAGCTTTGAAGATGGAGGCGATGGCAAGCGGTCCGGGGTGTGGTGGCAGATAGCCGTGCGCCACCGACATCGATGCGCAAAGCGGGATGGCCACCCACAACAAATGCACCTTGGATGCACGCGCTACAGAGAACACCAGTGGCACCATGATGACGAAGCCTGCATTATAAAAAAGAGGAATGCCGACCATCAGACCAGTCAGCATCATTGCCCAGGGCAATCCATTCTTTCCGAAGATGCGAAGCAAGGTGTCGCTGATCTGCTTTGCCGCCCCGCTGATCTCTATCATTTTACCGAACATGGCTCCCAGTCCCAGCACAAGCGCGAGCCCTGCCATGGTTTCTCCCACTCCGGTTTGAATAGAATGAACAACCTTTGTAGGCGTCATGCCCAGCATCAAACCGGTCACGAGCGAAACGAGAATTAGCGCCAGCATCGGGTTGAGCTTGAGGATGATCAGCACCAGAAGCAGCGCCACTGCCATCGCAACGATCAGAAACGACATAGGTAGGCAATCATTACTTCATGAAAGTAAGGAATGACCGGGATCGAAGGAAATTGAATTCAATTGGCTAGCCAGACGCGGAAACAGTCTGGTCTGAGGTCACCTCTTAAGGAACTTAAACGATGCCCTGCTCTCATTGTCTTTCAGGGCGAGCAGGTAATAGCCCGACGGAAGATCTTTCACTTTCAACCTGACTTCATAGTCATCAATAATCTCGCTCTCCACTTCCATGGAGTTACCTATGATGCTGTGCAGCGTAAGTTTCACCGTTTTTGCCACTGGGGTCTCAAACCTCACGCTGACATAGTCGATAGCGGGGTTTGGATACAATTTGACTTGTTTGAGGGGCTCCTGCGATGGAGAGGCAAAGGCATCATGCTCCTGGGCGAATACCCCCTGGAAGGCCAGCATGATCAGAATCAGTCCAAAAAATGCCTTCATACCCTATTTCTACGCAATTATTACACTTTAGATGCAAATGGTAAGCCAAAGGTTTAAGAAATGGGGATGAAAGTGATAAAAATCACGACAAACGGGGCAATTTAAGTGAAATCATGTCGTTTTGGGGCGCCTACCAGAAGCAAGAAACCAGAAACAAGGAACCGAAGCCTTATCCTATCAGGATCTTGAACGCCGAAGGCACATAATCAGCCAGATCTGAAGCTATCAGCGCATGCATGGTTTTTTCCTTCGCTGCCAAATCTCCGGAGAGACCGTGGAGATACACACCAAGTATAGCAGCTTCTTTACTTTCGTATCCCTGTGCCAACATCGCAGTGAGAATTCCTGTGAGCACGTCACCTGTTCCGCCAGTCGCCATACCCGGATTACCGCTGGAGTTATAATACACTTTGCCTGATGGCGTAGCAATGGCAGTGAAGGCACCCTTCAGGACCACTATGCTTCCGGTATGGTTGGAAAAATCGATGAGCTTCCTCAATCGCTCAAAGTCGTCACTCCAATGACCGGCCAGTCTCTCGAATTCTCCCGGATGCGGAGTGAGGATGCTTCCTTTCGGGATCATGGAAATCAATTCTTTATGGGCGCTGATGATGTTCAATGCATCCGCATCTAGGACCATTCGCTTTCCCGACAACAGCACTTTTCTCAAACCTTCGACCGTTTCGTGAGCCTGACCGATGCCGGGCCCGACTCCCACCACATCATAGGGTTGAAAATCTGGCGGTACGGAAAAGAAATGATCGTGCGGATCAATGGATGCCATTGCTTCCGGCACTGCCGTTTGGATAATGTTATATCCGACCGACGGCACGTGTACCGTAAGCAGTCCCACGCCTGCTCGTAACGCACCTCGTGCGGACAATATCGCAGCTCCCATTTTTCCAAGACCTCCTGCAATCAGCAATGCCTTACCGTTGTCACCTTTATGATCAAACCGTGATGGCGGCCTGACTATTTGCTGGACCGATTTTCGGGTTACAAAGTTGTAAGGAGTCTCCGTCCGCTTGATAAACCCTTTGTCCAGACCAATCTTCACTAATTGCCATTCTCCAACAAATGGATGATTCTCCGGCATGAAGAAAGCGAGCTTGGGAAGTTGGAAGGTTACAGTGTATCGGGCTTTGACTATTGCTCCGGTTGAGCGCTGATCTGCCATGAGTCCCGACGGAATATCAACGGCAACTCTCACTGCAGCGGTGGCATTGATCCGGTCGATTGCTTCCGCGTAGATCCCTTCAGCAGGCCGGCTTAGTCCGCTGCCGAAAATAGCATCGATCAGTACTTCTCGATCCATCCAATCTGCAGAGAGTGAATAATCCTCAGGCTTGATCCTGCTCTTAAGCCGGTCAAGGTTCGAGGTGAAGTCTTCTGAAGCAGAAGTTCCACCTTTCACGATCCAGACTTTCACATCGAATCCCCAGTCGGTCAGGATGCGGGCGATGCCGAGACCGTCTCCTCCATTATTGCCCGTGCCGCAGATGACGCCAACTTTTTTGGACGTATCAAAATGATCGGCAAACCACTGCACGAAAGCATCGCAGGCCTGCTCCATAAGGTCGATGGATGCGATCGGTTGGTTCCGGATGGTGTAAGCATCCAAATCACGGATTTGAGCAGTGTTGAGGATTTTGAGCATGATGGCTAACAAATTTACTTAATATCCTGCTAAGGCTCCTGATCCTCGAAAGGTCCAAATCTCTACCAATTGGACTTGATAGGTACTGGGGACATATGACCGTCGATTATCTTTTTCCGTAATTGTTAAGTTAACTTTGGACAAAGATGCTCAACATGAAAACACTTACTTCCACACTAATACTGTTCGCAGCATGGGTCATGATCTCCTGCGGCCCAAAATGGAAGGAGACCGAAAACAACGGAATTAAAGTAGTTACCAATGAAGATGGCAAGACATTGGGTTACTCAACCTCTTCCGGACTGAGGCTGCTGACGAAAGACCGACTGGCCTTCAAGGATCTGAACAGGAATAGTACACTTGACCCGTATGAAGACTGGCGCCTCTCCGCAGATGATCGTGCAAAAGACCTTGCATCAAAGCTGTCGGTGGAACAAATCGCCGGCCTGATGCTCTACAGCCGTCACCAGAGGATCCCGTCGGGAAGTGAGGGATTCATGGCGGGATCATACAACGGCAAGCCATTTGCCGAAAGCGGCGCCAAAGCTTCCGACTTGTCAGATCAACAGAAGAAATTCCTTGGAGAAGATAATCTCCGTCATGTTCTGATTACCATCGTCGAGAGTCCGGAAGTCGCAGCACAATGGAACAACAATGCACAAGCGTTTGTGGAAGGACTTGGCATGGGCATTCCCATCAATACCAGTTCAGACCCCCGGCACGGTACCGTTGCCAACGCGGAGTTCAATGCCGGCTCAGGAGGAAAAATTTCCATGTGGCCGACATCCATTGGGATGGCCGCGACTTTTGATCCCGAACTTGTAAGGAAATTTGGCAACATCGCATCACAGGAGTACCGTGCGCTTGGTATTACCACTGCCCTCTCACCCCAGATCGACATTGCCACAGAGCCGCGCTGGAACCGGTTCAACGGAACATTTGGAGAGTACCCTCCCCTGGCCGCAGACATGGCCAGGGCCTACGTAGATGGATTCCAGACATCGACACCTGAAAAGAAATCGCGAATGGCTGGGGCTATACAAGCGTCAACGCCATGGTCAAGCACTGGCCGGGCGGCGGGTCCGGTGAAGGCGGGCGCGATGCACACTATGGATTCGGAAAGTACGCCGTCTACCCGGGCAATAATTTTGAACAGCACATAGTTCCCTTTACGGAAGGCGCATTCAAACTCAACGGGAAGACCGGCACGGCTGCATCCGTCATGCCCTACTACACCATCTCCTACAACCAGGACACGAAGAACAAAGAGAACGTGGGCAATGCTTACAACTCCTACATCATCGGCGACCTGCTGCGCAACAAGTATCAATACGATGGGGTGGTATGCACCGACTGGTTGGTGGTAGCCAAAGAGACTGCAATTGATGTATTTATCACAGGCAAGTCATGGGGTGTCGAGGGACTTTCACTCCCTGAACTTCACTATAAGGCACTGATGGCAGGTGTCGACCAATACGGGGGCAATAATGAAATGGGGCCAGTAATCGAAGCATATCAGATCGGCGTCAAAGAGCATGGCGAGGAATTCATGCGCAAGCGCTTCGAACAATCTGCCGTGCGACTGCTAAGGAATATATTCCGTACTGGATTGTTTGAGAATCCATACTTGTCCACAGAGGATTCGAAAACTATTGTGGGAAAACCTGAATTCATGCAGGCCGGCTACGATGCGCAGCTGAAATCAATCGTGATGTTGAAGAACAAGGGCAATGTCCTGCCGCTTCAGAAGCAGAAGAAAGTGTACGTCCCCAAGAAGTTTACCCCCGCCGGGAGAAACTTTCTCGGGGTGCCCACGCCAGAAAAACTGGATTACCCTGTCAGTCTTGACATTGTGAAGAAATATTTCATCGTCACGGACAATCCGCAGGAGGCCGATCTTGCCCTGGTCTTTATTGATGGAGCGTATTCAGGCAACGGATTTGATTCGGAAGAAGTGAAGAAAGGTGGTACAGGCTACGTGCCCATCAGCCTTCAGTATGGCGAGTACACGGCGAAGACAGCACGTGATCCCAGTATTGCAGGTGGTGATCCGCTCGAAAAATTCACCAACCGCAGTTATAAGAACAAGAAGTCGAAGGCCATCAACTTTACCGATCTGGGAATGGTAACCGACACTTACAAGAAGATGAAAGGGAAACCGGTTATCGTATCGGTTAAGTTGTCCAATCCCTCCGTATTTGCCGAGTTTGAAAAATATGCGAATGCTATTGTAGTGAATTTTGGTGTCCAGGACCAGGCGCTAATGGATATTCTGACCGGTGCAGCGGAGCCTTCTGGTTTGCTGCCGCTTCAGATTCCCGCCAACATGGAGACGGTGGAGAAGCAGCTTGAGGACGTCCCGCTTGATATGGATTGCCATGTCGACTCAGAAGGAAATCGCTATGATTTCACTTTCGGCATGAACTGGAAAGGTGCGATTGTGGATGAGAGGACGAAGAAGTACGAGAGGAAGGGGAATTGAATGTTGAATGTAGAATATAGAATGTCCAATGTTGAAGTACCCCGAGACGGCAGTGGACGATGGACGGTAGGGCCTCACAGTCAACCGTCAACAGTCAATAATCACACTTTCTGGAAAGGAAGGATAGCATCTGAACGGCCTTTTCACCCCTTTTGTCCCTATTTGGCCGCATCTATCCTCAGAATGCCCGCTTTTACCCTCTCCATTATTCATTGATTTTCAATGGTTTGGGTGTGGGTCAGTCCTTTCGAACGGATGTTTTATGCGACGCGCATGCGACGCTTATGCGACGCGCATGCGACGCGCAAGCCTCGTTCAAGCCTGGTTCATGCGACGTTCATGCGACACTCATGCGACACTCATGCGACGGGTATGCGACGAGTATGCGATGGGTATGCGATGGGTATGCGACGTTATGCGACAAACTCGCTGGAAATGAGGTTCAGAAATGAGGGTGGGTCCAGAAGCTAATCGATTGAAGTTGATTGCTACAGGGTCTGCTTTATTGGCAGACGGGTGCGGAGGTGGATGACTGGTGACAGTGGGGGTTAAACCTTCTAGACATCACCAAAATTAACCAACTGAAAGTGTCGGCTCTTCTTAAAAGCTTCCATCAGGATCCTGGCTTCTGCTTCCTCAAGTCCCAGCGCAAATCTTACGGTACTGGCCCCATAATCGAATTTTAATGCCCCTCCTCGCCAACCCGGACGACTGGCCAGGTTGCCGCTAATAGAATCGGTTACAACCACGTTGATGCCGAGATGCCTGATCTCAGTGATCTGGTATCGCTTGGTCCACCGAAGACTGAACACCTGCTTCGATATTTCCAGGATGCCTGAATCCGCTTTTATAATCTCTTGTCCGGTAACCATCCATGCCAGCACCAGAAAAACCAGTGCACCTCCGGCCGTCCATAATGCCAGCCATACCAGGAGGAATATCCTCGTAATGGATTCCGATTCCTCCATGAATAGTGAGGCAGCGATGACTTCTCCAAAAAACCACCCAATCATCCAAACCGAAACAAAGATGATTACTGCCCAATTCCTAGGCGCAGGTACCTTAACCTCAATTCCACCGAGGTAGTTGTTGATGGTGGCTTTTCCGGGGGTGGGTTTTTCAATCATTTAGAAGTCTACTTATGTGATACAATGCGACAAATGAAGTACCGCCAATAACACATTTGCCAAATCAACGAAAAATCTCCTGCAGAGTCCTCTGACGAGAGACTCTGCGATGAAGTCTACCATCCAAATCCAGTTAAGAACCCAACCATCACCGATCCACTTCTCCCAATACTATATCAATCGATCCCAGAATGGCAATCAGGTCGGCCATCAATACCCCTCGGCTTATCTCGGGAAGAAGAGACAGGTTGACCAGGCTGCAGGACCTCACCTTGCAGCGGAAAGGAATATCTGACTTGCCATCGGCACGAAAGAAGAATCCCAATTCTCCTTTGGGGTTCTCGGCCCGGATATAAAAGTCCTGCGCCTGAGGGCGGATTTTTTTGGGGAGAAGCGCCTGCGGATCGAATTCAACGGTGCGCCGGTGATCGGTGGTGAGCCTGTGGAGGCATTGCTCCATGATCTTCAGCGACTCTTCCATTTCCCGCACGCGCACCCAGGTGCGATCCCAGCAGTCGCCGGTGGCGCCTACCATTCCTTCACCAATGGGAATCTCAAAATCAAGTTCGGGATAAACAGAATAGCCATCCACGCGACGCAGATCGAATCGCAATCCGGAGCCGCGCAGCATGGGGCCAGTGGCGCCGCCGTTGATGGCGAGATTGAGCGGCAGCACTCCCACGTTGGCGGTTCGCTCTATAAAGATCTTGTTTGAAATGAGAAGGTCCTCAAGCTCTTTCACCTTGGGTCTGAAATACTGAATGAACTCCTTGCAACGGTCCTCGAATCCAACGGGCACGTCATAATACAATCCACCGATCCAGATGTAATTGTACAAAAGGCGTGAGCCGCATACCCATTCCAGGAGTCTAAGAATATGTTCACGGTCGCGAATGGCCCAAAAGAAAGGAGTGAACGCACCAATGTCCATCCCATACGTACCAATGGCTATAAGATGAGAGGCAATGCGATTGATCTCTGCCACCAGCACGCGGATGTATTCAACACGCTTTGGAATCTGATCGCTGATGCCCATCATGCGCTCCACGCCCATGACATAAGCATGCTCATTATTCATGGAGGCGACGTAATCCAGCCGATCCACGAAGGGAATGATCTGGTTGTACGGCAGGTTTTCAGCGTGCTTCTCGAAACACCGGTGCAGATACCCGATGTGTGGCACCACTTCCTTAACCACTTCACCGTCCGAAAGCACCTCCAGGCGTAACACGCCGTGTGTAGACGGATGCTGGGGACCTACGTTCAGGATCATTTCTTCGGAACGCAGGTTACCGGCGTCGAACTTGTTGGGTTCTGACATCTCCAGGCTGCTGCCGTCGCCACGGTACTGGATTTTCGATTCAGTGACTGTCGAGTGAATCGCCATTACTAGCTCGAAACTTTGATTTGACGATAGGTTTCCTGTTGCTGATAATCTTTCCTAAGCGGATGGCCCTCCCAATCGGCGGGCATAAGTATTCTCCGAAGGTCAGGGTGATGGTTGAAAAGGATGCCGTACATATCAAAAACTTCACGCTCCATCCAGTTGGCGCTCTTCCAGATTCCGCAAAGGCTGTCAACAGTGGCGCCATCGCGGGGAAGGATGACTTTCAGTCCCAATGACTGATTGAATGGAATAGAGTACACATGATAGATCACTTCCATCGTGCCGGCTTCCGGACCATTATCAAGTCCAGTCACGCAGGAAAGCTGATCAAAGTAGAAGGCCTTATCGCGGTGCAACGATTCACTCAATGCAACGAGATCCTTTGCGTCAACCACCAGAGTTGGCGGGATGGAAATTCCTTCCGCCTTTTTCAGAATGATCTGTCGCTCCGATGCAAATGCAATAACCTTATCGACTTCCATGTCAGGCATTCAGAATGCTTTCTCCTCTGATCTTTTCATGCAATTTGAGTATCCCGCCAATAAGCGCTTCAGGCCTGGGCGGACAGCCGGGAACATATACATCAACCGGAATAATCCTGTCGACTCCTTTTACTACGTGGTATCCATGCTGCCAATAGGGCCCTCCACAATTCGCGCAGGAGCCCATGGAAATCACATACCTCGGCTCTGCCATTTGCTCATAGAGTCGCCTGATGCGGTCTGCCATTTTGAAAGTAACGGTACCCGCGATGATCATCACATCACTTTGACGCGGAGAGGATCGTGGCGCCATACCGAATCGGTCCATGTCATAAGGTGTAGAGCCAGTGCTCATGAACTCGATGGCGCAACAGGCAAGTCCAAAAGTCATGGGAAAGAGTGATGACAACCTGCTCCAGCTGAAAAGGTTATCCAACTTCGTAACGATGACACCGCTGTTGCCAAAAGATTCCTTATAGGCCGTCGCACCCGACGCTGCGTCCAGCGGAATAATCTGACCAGGGCCTAAAGTGCTATTTGCGCTGGTGTCGTTCATTGAATGAGCGGTATAGTTCAGGAGGGACAGGAGATGAATAGTCGTCGGTATGAGGTCGTGGTTTAATCCAATCGAGGTAGCCATGTACCCATGCATAGATGAGTCCGATGGCAAGAACCAAAATAAAGATGACCATTTCACCCAGGGCAAACCATCCCCAGATACCATGTGTGGCACTGTTCATTTGTTCGTCTGAAAACACGGTTGCCCATGGATATATAAAAACCATCTCTACTTCAAACAGCAGGAAGATCAAGGCCAGTACATAGAAACGAAGATTGAATTGCACCCACGTTGCACCAACCGGTTGCTCACCACTTTCATAAGGCGTGTTTTTTGCTTCACCGGGGCGCGAAGGCCGGATCATCCTGGATACAAAGAGGGCCGCCAGCACAAACACCCCTCCTCCAATCAAAAAGACCAGGATTTTGGCAAACTCGGACAGATAGACACTGTTGGTCATCAGGCCAAAGATAAGTAGATAGTAACGAGTATTGAGTCCTTAGTCCTAGTAATCGGCAGGTGATCATTTAACGCGCTTCTGCCATCCCACGTAGTGGTCGAGGGTGCCATCACCATCGAAATCAATGTTGCCTTCAAAGATCACTTTTCTCTCTTTCAAAGTCATGTGCATTCTGTAGGAGGAAGCCTCAGGTTTGGATTGCGACATCGAGAGGGTATCACCTGCGACATTCCATTTGCCTTCTGCAACGCGAATAACACTGTCGTTGAGATTGCGATACTCCGAACGGTAAGTGCCATCTTCCCTAAAAAGCGTATGAATTGGTTTGATCCCCAGTACCTGCTCCCAGTTGGTACTGTCGGCGTCACGATTGACCATTGAATCCCCTTTGTTGAGAGAAATGTGCAGATAGGTATTGGACCACTCTCCGCTGAGGGAGGGTTCGTTGCGACCACACGAGGCCAGCATCAGCATGAGCAAAAAGAATACATTCTTCATTTGATTAAGGTATGACTTTGTTATAAGGCATTCAAGTGTCTTTCGATACATCGTTTCTGAACCCTGATATTTCCTTAAATTAAGACCCATTCCACAAATCAAATAATCGTCAATCCATAAGTGCCCCTTCTGTTTTTCAGACTTCAATTCAAACCCAAAGATGGAGCTAAGTAAGGAAGGTCTTAAGAGGGCAATTGGACCGGCAGGCTTGTCAGCCAATGTTGTGAATCTCGTCATCGGCGCAGGAATATTCGTCCTCCCATCGAAAGTTTACGAGTCGCTCGGCAACGGAAGTATCATTGCCTACCTGGCCTGCGGCGTGCTTATCTTCCTGATCATGCTCTGCTTTGCAGAAGTGGGCTGCCGCGTAAGCAAGACAGGCGGAATCTATGCCTATACAGAAAGTGCCTTCGGTCCATTCATTGGGTTCAGTATTATTAACCTGTACGGGTTTGGCTGGGGCCTTGGTAGTGATGCCGCTATAATTAATGCCTTGGGAGAAATGCTTGCGACATATTGGCCTGTTTTCAATATTTCCTATGTAAAGGCGGTCCTTTTTGCCACCTCATTCATTCTGATCGCCTGGGTCAATGTACGCGGTGTACAATATGGCTCATGGCTGGTTGAGTTCATGACATTAGCCAAGATTATCCCGTTAGGATTATTGGTTCTGATCGGTTGGGGTTCCGTTTCATCCTCCAATCTCTTGATTTCCGGCTGGCCATCGCCCGAACAAATCGGCGAAGCTTCACTCTTCCTTTTTTTTGCTTTCGGGGGAGCAGAAGGTTCACTTACGGCAAGCGGTGAAATCAAGAATCCTTCACGTACTGTTCCAGTGGGCGTCCTGTGGGGAATAACATCCGTGGTGGTCATCTATGTTTCTGTTCACCTGGTGACCCAAGGCATTCTGGGAAGCCAAATGATAACATTCAAAGATGCCCCACTGGCTGAGGCATCACGGCAGATATTTGGCCCCGCAGGCACAGGTCTGATTCTGGTGTGCCTTGCCATTTCCGTCTGGGGCGCCATCAGCGGGGACGTTCTCGCCACGTCAAGGTTTCTGTTTGCTGCATCCTCAGATAAACTCTACCCGGCTTTCCTTTCCAAAATTCATCCGAGGTTTCTTACGCCTTACTGGGCGATCATTGTTTATTCACTCCTGGGGTTTCTGCTTTCCATGACCAATACCTTCAAGGCGCTGGCCATTCTTTCCAGCGCCGCGATCCTCATTACTTACCTGGCGGTTGTACTCGCCGCCATCAAATTCCGCATGGATGGGAAAACGGTCAAGGGAGAGGGGTTCATGATTGCAGGAGGGTACACCGTTCATATCGTCACCCTCCTGATCATTCTATGGTTCCTGTCACATCTATCCAAGCAAGAGTCGTATGCCATGATCATAACCCTGTCGCTATTTGGGTTGGTTTATTTGATAAACAAACTGAGAAAATCAGGATCGAATGAACAAGCTGACGGGTAGAATGAACAGGATTCATTTGTTTCAGGAAGAATCTGGTTATTATTGAACGATGGAAGTGAATGGGATAAAGGAAATATTGAAGAATAATTTCGGTATAACCGGCGACGTCAGAAAACTACCGGGCGAGCTCGACCTGAATTATTATGTCGAAACTAGCAATGAGAAATTCATTCTCAAGATTGCCAACGAGCATGAGCAGCTCTCCCACCTCGAACTGCAAAATGACGTCATCAAACATCTCTCTGCGCACGGAACGATTTCAAACACTTCGACGGTCTGCAAATCCCTGTCCGGCGAAGAAATCCTTCATTTGAGAATAGAAGGTGCAGACAAACGCTACGTACGACTGCTGACCTGGATTGATGGGCGGGTCTTTGCCACCGTGAACCCTCACTCTCCTCAACTCCTGGAAAAGCTGGGCGAAATGTGCGGCCAGCTTTCAGTGTCACTTAAAGATTATGACCATCCTGCTGCTCATCGATTCATCAAGTGGGATCCAGCACAAGCGGCATGGACAAAGGAACACCTTTCCATGTTCTCCGGCGAAAGAAGACAGATTGTTGACTATTTTTTTTCGCAATTCGAAACCCTGGCCCTCCCGGCATTTCCACTGCTTCGCAAGAGTGTAAACTACAATGACGCGAACGACTACAATGTGCTGGTGAGTCACGACACAGAAGACCCGCACATACCCGGTGTCATTGACTTCGGCGACGTGGTGTACACCCATACCGTTAATGAGCTGGCTATTGCCATTGCATATGCCATCATGGACAAAGTGAATCCCCTTGAGGCAGCCCTCCCGATCGTGCGGGGATTCAACAGGAAGTTTCCGCTCACTGAAACTGAGTTGGGTGTATTGTTCACTCTGATCGGTACCCGGTTGCTTATCAGCGTCACTTGCGCTGAACTGAACCGATTGCAGCATGCCGACAATGAATATTTGCAAATAAGTGACCGTCCGGCATGGGATCTGATGAAGAAGTTGAAAGGGATCTCCCCTGCGCTGGCCGTGTACATGTTCAGAGCGGTGTGCGGGCTTCCCCCACATCCGAAGGCTCCCCTGTTCGAAAATTGGGCCAGGGCCAACCATCACCTCATGAGCGCTCCTGTTGCCCTGGAAAGTGCATCCACATGGCTGGACTTAAGTGTCTCGAGTCTGGATTTGGGAAATGTCACCGAAATGATGGATGCTGATAAGTTGGATGAACGGATATCATCAATCATTCGTCATCGTGGGGCGACTCCCGGGATTGGACGATACAATGAAGTCCGTGCGATCTACGTTACATCTGCTTACGAAGTAGAATATAATGACGGGCCGTCGTGGCGAACGATTCACATTGGACTGGACTTCTTTGCCACTGCCGGTACACCGGTGCGCGCCGCGTTCGATGGTGTTGTGCATAGTTTTGCCGACAACCATAAAGACCGTGATTATGGCCCCACTATTGTTCTGGAACATTCGGTTCCGGGTGGGCTTACTTTTTTCACGCTATATGGTCATCTCAACAGGGAGTGCTTGAGCAGCTTAAAAACGGGTAAAAGCATCAAGGGAGGAGAAGTCATAGGCACCATCGGCAGTCGAAAGGAGAATGGCAACTGGCCTCCGCATCTCCATTTTCAGGTGATGCTGGATATGCTGGACCACACTGGCGATTTCCCCGGAGTATGCGTTCCGCAGGAGGTTGAAGTATGGAAAAGTATCTGTCCCGATCCGTGGATTTTGATGACGGGGAAAAATTCCCCGGAAGAGAAATCATTGACCGCACCTGAAATAATCCACTTCCGGCGTGAACATGTAGGAAAGAATCTGAGCATCTCCTACCGGCAGCCTATAAGAATGGTGCGTGGCGCAGGTCAGTATCTTATTGATGATAGTGGCAGGAAGTATCTTGATACGGTAAACAATGTGGCCCACGTCGGGCATGAACATCCCCGTGTAGTGGCAGCAGGCCAGCGCCAAATGGCGGTACTTAACACCAATACGCGCTATTTGCACGACAACCTCGTCAAGTTTGTTGAAGCCCTGCTTTCAACCATGCCTCCGCAACTCAATGTTGCCTTTCTTGTGAACTCCGGCAGCGAAGCCAATGAATTGGCCATGCGGCTGGCCAAAACCTATACCAACCAAAAGGACATGATCGTCTCACAGGTTGGGTATCACGGAAACACTTCTGCTTGCATCGATATCAGTTCGTACAAGTTTGACCATAAGGGAGGCAAAGGCAAACCCGATCATGTGCAGGTCATTCCGATACCCGATACCTACCGTGGAGTGTATCGTGCGGAAGAACCGGATGCAGGCAAGAAATATGCAAACCATGTAAGGCAAGCCATTGAAACCTTGCAATCCGAAAACCGAAAGCCAGCCGCTTTGATATTGGAATCGGTTATCAGTTGCGGTGGACAAGTCGAGTTGCCCTCCGGCTTTTTGAAAGAGGCATACGCTTATACCAGGGCCGCAGGAGGCGTGTGCATTGCCGATGAAGTTCAAACCGGATGTGGCCGCGCCGGAGACCACTTTTGGGCATTCCAGCAACACGATGTCGTTCCCGATGTGGTCACAATAGGCAAGCCCATTGGGAATGGCCATCCGCTGGGTGTGGTGGTAACCACACAAGCGTTGGCCGATGCTTTCAATAACGGGATGGAATACTTTAACACCTTTGGCGGAAATCCAGTGTCGTGTGCCATAGGCCTTGAAGTTTTGCGCGTCATACAGGACGAAAAACTTCAACAGAATGCCAAAGTTGTTGGTGATTATTTGAAAAATGGACTGCGGGGACTGATGAAGGAATTTGAAATCATCGGTGATGTAAGAGGTCCCGGCTTGTTCATCGGGTTTGAACTGGTGACCAACAGGGCAAGCAGGGAACCCGCTACCGGGCAGGCAAGCTATTTGGCCAACCGCATGCGCGACAAGGGCATATTGATGAGTACGGATGGTCCTTATAACAACGTACTGAAAATCAAACCCCCGATCATCTTCTCCGCTTCCGATGCAGATTTACTTCTCGAAACCATTCGATTGGTGTTGAAGGAAGACGCAATGCAGATATTTTGATATCTGTTACAGTTTCGTCGAAGCTAACACCAGACAAAGACGTGAATGCCAGACTCTCACTTTTCCATATCTTTAATCCATGAAAAAAATTCTCCTTCTCTGTCTCCTGCCATTCATCGGATTGGCTCAAACCAACAAATCAGTTCAGGCCAGTCGTAACTGGATTAATAAGAATGGTCCGGCTATTATTAATTCATACGCCGAACTCCTGTCGATGCCCAACAATGCGATGGACAATGTCAATATCCGGAAGAACGCGCAATACATACAGAACATGTTCGCCACACGAGGCTTCGCGATGCAATTGCTCGAAGTGGAAGGAGCACCGCCGGTAGTGTACGGTGAATATAAAGTCCCAGGTGCCACCCGCACCTATTGCATTTATGCACACTATGACGGCCAGCCTGTAGATCCCACTACCTGGAAGAACGGCCCCTTCCAGCCCGTGCTCTTCGATCAGGCGATGTATAAAGGCGGGAAACCAATTGCCTTTCCCAGGAACGGGGAGGCGGTCAATGACAACTGGCGGATCTACGCACGCTCAGCCAGCGATGACAAGGCGCCGATCATCGCCCTGATGGCTGCAGTGGATGCCCTCAAGACTGCCGGACTAAAATACACTTCCAACATCAAGCTTTTCTTTGATGGAGAAGAGGAAGCCGGCTCTCCGCATGTGGGCACGTTCATTAAGAATTACCACACGCTCTTTGATGATGTGACCGTATGGCTGCTTTGTGACGGGCCTGTGTTCCAGACCGGAGATCCTACCTTGAAGTTCGGAGGCAGAGGTGTTACCGATATGGAGTTAACAGTTTATGGTGCAAGTCGTCCTCTGCACAGTGGTCACTACGGAAACTACGCACCAGATCCGGGGTTTATGCTGTCGCAGCTCCTGGCTTCGATGAAGGATGAAAAGGGAAATGTGACTATTGAAGGATACTACAGTTCTGTTGAGCCCATCTCTGCGTTTGAGCGGCAACAGTTGGCCAGGGTACCCAACATTGAATCAACTTTGAAAGACGACCTCGCCCTCAATTTTACGGAAGGCAGTGGTCAGACCCTGTTCGAGAGACTACTCCTCCCCTCCCTGACTGTGAAAGGTCTGTACGCCGGCAATGTCGGGGCGCTGGCCCGCAACGTCATTCCCAATACTGCAGTCGCATCATTGAGCATGCGACTTGTGAAAGGGAATGATCCGGAGAAAATGCTCGACCTCGTGGAAGCGCACATCCGTAAACAAGGCTGGCACATTGTATATGAAGATCCGGATCATGAAACGCGAATGAAGTATCCCAGGATTGTCAAAGTCGACCGCGACAAGCATGGCTTCCCTGCAGCCAAAGTGTCCATGGATCATCCGGATATTCTGCCTGTCATTGAATCGGTGAAGGGATTCACCGGAGACAAACTGGTACTGTTGCCCAGCGAGGGAGGCTCCAATCACATCTTCGAAGTGATCTTCGACGAAATCAAGAAGCCCGGCATTTCGGTGAACATTGTCAACCACGACAACAACCAGCATGCTGAAGACGAGAACGTAAGGATAGGAAATCTCTGGTATGGTGTGGACCTCATGTGCGTATTGCTCACCATGCCTCAGACAGGGAAAGTGGTGAAGAAGTAGATCTCTATTAGCTTCAACATTACTAATCATCCATTCGCGCAGGAGGTGAGTCGAAAATTTTTTTAGCTTTTTCTGTTACTTATTTGCCGAAATTCTATATTGCCCTCATCTGATACAGGATGCCCACCCCGGGCTGAGCAGATCGTCCCACCGTCAATTTCAGACGGAAGTTGGAGCGAAAATCGAGCGAAGAATGAGCGAAGAACGAGCGAAGAGGCAGCGAAAAACCAGCGAAAATGTTATTGATCAGCCCTTGCTAAGCCTAGACTCAGCATAGGAAAGGTATTGACAATGCCTGGTAAAGCTTAACTGAAGCTTGCCTATTGACCTTCAGGCGCGGCATCAACCGGTTCCCACAATTCTACCTTGTTCCCTTCCGGATCCATGATCCATGCGAATTTACCGTATGGAAATTCCTGCATTTCACCAACGATTGTGACACCTTCCTCACGTAATACCTTTAGCAACTCTACCAGGTTTTCCACCCGGTAGTTGAACATGAATGGCTTGGTGCTGGGATTAAAGTAGTCCGTATTCGCCTTGAAAGGACTCCATTCAGTCCTGGCTGGGGATTTTGCATCTGGCGCATTCAAATCCTTCCAGAAGAAACTGCATCCCCATTCGGTAACGTCAAATCCCAAATGCTTGCCGTACCACTCCTTCATCTTTGCGGGATCTTCCGCCTTGAAGAAAATTCCGCCTATTCCTGTAACTCTTTTCATATGCTATGGGTTGTTGGTGCCGCTCAAACGTTCCCTTGCTGAGGGGGCAGAAATTCTTTCTTTCGGAGCAAACCGGCGCTGGCGAAAGAGATGATCGCTCCTACAGGAAATATCTCCATCAATGTTATACCAAATCTTACTGGAAACATCTCGTAATAGGGAGCGAAGGTCTCGGCCTGCTTCCTGTAAGCGGCTATCTGTTCGTCCGTCTTCCCTGATGCCTTCATGTCTTCGTAGCTTCGTTCCATCATGGATTTGATGAAATCTTTGGACATGTTATGGTAGCAGTATTCCCAGGCAAGGCCATACATGACCGATGCCACCAGCGTAATGAGAATCCCGATCTTCACTCCTTTCCAGAACGTGATGGCTCCTTTTTGATGGTTATCCCTGTAAGACTTGATGCCGAAGAAAACCATGGATAGAGCTATGACCATGCTGGTATAGCCCAGAAGTTCGCCATTGTGATAGTCCAGCGTACCGTCGCTGAACAGCGGCATGGTGATAAGCATGAAGGCCGCCACAATGGTGCCCCCTATGAGACCGTAAATGATGATGATCTTTTTCATGTGCTTTGTTTCGTCAAAACAAGACCTGCGGGCTGCTTAATCCTTCACCCGAAAGGATGATTCAAGTTAAATTAGGCAAAATCACACTTTTGTACAGGGCATGAATCAGGAAAGAAGGAGCGTTTTTTCCACTATGGGATGAGACCCAGTTCCTTTCCCTTCTGAACGGCCTGGGTTCTGCGCTTTACATCCAGTTTAAGAAACAGGTTGGAGGAGTGGGTTTTAACGGTATTAAGGGAAACAAACAGCCTGTCTGCAATCTCCTGATTGGAGAGACCGCTGGCGATCAGCTCAAGCACTTCATGCTCGCGCCTGGAAATGCCAAGCCGCTCAAGCATAGACTCATCCAGTTTGAAATCTCCCGAAACACGAATCACTTTCTTATATGTCAATTTCTTCCCTGCCCACACACCGAGCCCTGCAAAAAGGGTCGCCACCAAGGCGAGGTAGAATTCCAGAGACAACTGCCGAACAAAATATTTGTATTCGATCAGCTTGAGTATCGTCACCATAGCTGCAAGACTGAGGCCGTAAAGAATGATCGTGCGGTTCATAAGGCAAAAATAGCAATAAGCTTCCGGCGAAACGGGTCTTCACTCACGCTTCACTTTTCCAACTTGCGCTAAAGCTTCGGCGGGCGCAAGCAAGCTGTGCACTCTTCACTTTTCACTATTCACTTTCCTTCTTCACTCTTCCTTCTTCCTTCTTCCTTCTTCGTTCTTCCTTCTTCGTTCTCCCTTCATCCCGCCCACCCTTCTCTATCCAGACTCCTGTACTGAATGGCTTCTGCAAGGTGCTCCGTTCTGATTTCTGAACTGCCGGACAAGTCGGCAATGGTTCGCGAGACTTTCAGGATTCGGTCATAGGCGCGGGCGGATAATCCGAGTCGCTCCATAGCTGTCCTCAGCAACGTAATTCCCGAGCTGCCTACTTCACATATTTCCTTCACCATGTTAGAAGGCATCATGGCATTGCAATAGATGTGATCATGATCCCTGAACCGCTCTGACTGAATCTGGCGGGCCGCTACCACGCGATTCCGGATTTCTTCGCTGGACTCCGAAGTCCTCCTGGCTGTCATTTCGTCAAACCCTACCGGCACAACCTCCACATGCAGGTCAATGCGGTCTAGCAGCGGTCCGCTGATCCTGCTCAGGTATCGCTGCACCACACCCGGACCGCAAACACAATCTTTCTCCGGGTGGTTGTAGAAGCCGCAAGGACATGGATTCATGCTCGCCACGAGCATGAAGTTGGCCGGAAAATCAATTGACACGCGTGCCCGCGAGATGGTAACCCTCCTTTCCTCCATGGGCTGCCGCATGACTTCGAGAACTGTACGTTTGAATTCCGGCAACTCATCCAGGAAAAGTACGCCGTTATGTGAAAGGGAGATCTCCCCAGGCTGCGGGTTGCCGCCTCCCCCGACCAGGGCGACGTCGGAAATCGTATGATGGGGGCTGCGAAAGGGCCGGGCAGTCATCAGCGAAGCGTCCTTGCCGATCTTTCCGGCCACGGAATGAATCTTGGTGGTCTCGAGCGCCTCCTGCAACGTTAACGGCGGCAGAATAGTCGGCAGTCTTTTTGCCAGCATCGTCTTCCCGGCACCGGGCGGACCGATCATGATAACATTGTGCCCACCGGCAGCGGCAATCTCCAGTGCGCGCTTGATATTCTCCTGGCCGCGAACATCCTTGAAGTCGGCCTCATAGTGATTGGATTTCTTCTCAAACAATTCCTTCACATCCATATGTACCGGTTCAATGGGTGCGCGGCCTTCAAAAAATCGAATGGCCTCCTGCAGGTGATCCACACCCAATACATTCAGCCCGCTCACAATGGCAGCCTCCCGGGTGTTTGACTTGGGCAGAATGATTCCCCTGAAACCTTCCTTCTGTGACTGGATGGCTATGGGCAGCACCCCACGAATAGGTCGCAGCGCGCCGTCGAGGGCCAGCTCACCCATGATCACATACTGATCGAGATCGAGGCCTGCCATTTGTCCCGAAGCCTGAAGAAGGCTGAGGGCGATGGGAAGGTCGTAGGAAGAACCTTCCTTCCGTATGTCGGCGGGCGCCAGGTTGACCACCACCTTATTCCTGGGAATCTGAAAATTTGCCGACTTCAATGCCGACTCCACGCGGTGGGCACTCTCCTTCACTGCAAGATCCGGAAGTCCGCTGATATTGAAGTTCTTTCCCTGAGTCACGTTGACTTCAACGGTGATGGTTCTGGCATCAACACCCTGAACTGCGCTGCCGAAAGTTTTGGAAACCATATGAATGTTTCTGGTTTCTGGTTTCTTGTTTCTGGTTGGTCAAAGACGATACACTATCGCTTGAAGGTGCAAGATGAAATCAGTAACAGGAGCCTGCCAGAGGAAAGAGGAAACGATCAGGATAACTGACCAGGGAAAGTGAAGGAATACCTGACGATCAGGTCAGGCCTTTCTCGATAAGAAGAATCAGGATGTGAATCACCTTGATATGGACTTCCTGTACGCGGTCGGCATAGCCGGTATGCGGAACACGGATTTCCACATCTGCCAGGGGACCCAATTTGCCGCCGTCTTTCCCGGTAAGGGCGACTACTTTCATCCCCTTTTGTCTTGCAGTTTCCGCTGCCTTCAGGACATTTCCGGAGTTGCCGCTTGTGCTGATCGCCAACAGCACATCGCCTTTGTTGCCGAGTGCTTCCAGGTAGCGTGAAAAGACGAATTCATATCCATAGTCGTTGGCCACGCAGGAAATGTGACTTGGGTCGGAAATACAGATGGCTGGTATAGCCTTTCTGGGATTGCGATACTTTCCGGTAAGTTCTTCGGCAAAGTGCATGGCATCACAATGCGAACCGCCATTGCCGCATGAGATGATCTTTCCACTACCCTTCACGGCAGTGACCATCAAACCGGCGGCCTTTTCTATGGCCTCAATATTTGCTTTGGAATCGAGAAAACTTTGAAGCGTCTGTGCTGCCTCCCGGAGCTCAGAAAGTATGGTCTGGGCGCTCATACACGTTCCGCTTTCTGCTTCAGCGTTTCAGCAATCTGGATATCCCGCAGTTTGGTTTTGAGATGCTCGTTCTCTTCACGCATCTTGATCAGTTCAGTATGGTCCTTGCGCTCCTTCCAGGACCAGAATATGTCAAGCCCGATGAGGATCATACCCATAAAAGTGATGTATTTGAAGAGCGGGATATACTTCAGAAGGGCCAGCAGATCCAGGTGACCGTCCACCATGATAGTGAAGACAAAAGCGCCGATCTGATATCCGGCAAAGGTACCGTAAAGCAGAATTCTCTTCAGATTCATCCCAGTGTCAGATGTAAACTTAATGTAATTCCTTCAATTCACATGATCTCTCACTCCGAGCCCCTGACCGTGATGTCAGGTTTTCTGTATTGATGACAATTTCCAATATAACCCCCTCAATTCAATAAGCTGATCGTGGGTGCCCCGCTCCGTAATCTGGCCTTCATGTAAGACAATGATTTCATCCGCATGCTGAATCGTGCTCAGCCGGTGGGCAATGACGAGCGAAGTTCGGTTCTTCATCAGGTTAAAAAGGGCTTCCTGAACCAGCTTCTCAGACTCGGAATCCAGTGCCGAAGTGGCCTCGTCCAGTATCAGGACCGGGGGATTTTTGAGGATTGCCCTCGCTATGCTGAGCCGCTGTCGCTGCCCACCCGAAAGACGTGATCCCCGCTCCCCGATATAGGTTTGGTACCCGTGTTCTGTTTGAAGTATAAACTCATGGGCATTGGCAATCTTGGCCGCCTGCTCTACCGCCTCCTGACTGACATTGGGCATTCCAAAGGCAATGTTGTTGAAGATGGTATCATTGAAAAGAATAGACTCCTGGGTGACCACGCCCATCAGTTGTCGGACAGAGTCCAGGTCATAGTCCTTAAGTGATACACCATCGATACAAACCTCACCACCCGTTGGATCATAAAATCTGGGCACAAGATCTGCCAGTGTCGACTTACCTCCGCCTGACTGCCCTACCAGCGCCACGGTCTTTCCTTTTTCAATTGTCAGGTTGATGTTCTTCAGCACGGGATCCGTATTGTAGGCGAAGGATACGTTCCTGAATTCAATCGAATTTGCGAACGACCGAATCTTCACGGCTCCCTCCTTGTTGCGGATAGCCGGGGTGAGATCCATTACCTCGAATATTCTTTTTGCCGAGGCCGTGCCGCGCTGCAACGCTGTAATGCCATTCGAAAAATTCTTGGCTGG
>JBDHXU010000023.1:0-39162 GCA_039810905.1 Cyclobacteriaceae bacterium
GGTAGATGGTGGACGGTAGATGGTAGCCGGTGGACAGTGGACGCCAACGGTCAACAGCCAACAGTCCACAGTCAACGGTCAACAATCAACGATCACCGCCACCCCAACAGAATCAATTATTAATAGAACAGACAACCCATGCTCGACCCCCATTACCCTATTGGAAAGTTCGCCCCGAAAGAATCCTATTCCCAGGAGGACATCAGCCGCAACATTGAAAGAATTGAAAAACTGCCTGAGGAATTTGCCTCAGTTGCGCGGCAACTTAGCAACCGCCAACTCGATACGCCGTACCGGGAAGAAGGGTGGACAGGGAGACAGGTAATTCACCATGTTGCCGACAGCCACCTGAACGCTTACATCCGTACCAAGTGGACCTTGACAGAAAACAACCCTACCATTAAGGCTTATAACGAAAAAGCCTGGGCTGAGACCCCGGAAATGGGCGCCGATCCGAATCTTTCCCTGACCCTGCTCAGGGCTCTGCATGCACGCTGGGTCACCCTTCTCAAAGGCATGGACCCTGATCACTTCAACCGGCAGTTTACGCATCCGGAGACCCAAAAGTCAGTCAGGCTCGACAGAATGGTTGACCTTTATGCCTGGCACGGAGAGCACCATACCGGCCATTTGAAGATACTTCTGCGCTAAAATCATGACCATGTCTTGGCGTCCGTATTGGAGCTGCATAGCTTTGCAGCGCCGTTATGGATTACCAGCCTCCTTTCATTCTTTTCAATAACCACCTGCAGACGATCTACCCGGCGCTATTGCGGAAGATCGACTTGCAGGGGGCCGAGACAGTTACGCTCACTACACCCGATGAGGACTTTCTTGAGCTGGATTCATACCGCCAGAATGCTCAGAATTGTGTAGTCATCAGTCATGGCCTGGAAGGAAATTCACGACGGGCCTACGTTCTTGGGATGGCCCGGGCTTTCTTTCAACAGGGATACGATGTGCTTGCATGGAATTACCGCGGCTGTGGCAGCAGAATGAACAGGCAATTGCGATTCTATCATAGCGGAGCCACCGATGACCTTAGCACCGTAATTGATTATGCCGCAAAACATTACAAAGAAATCACGCTTGTGGGATTCAGTCTGGGCGGCAATCTGACCTTAAAATACCTGGGTGAGCCAAAGGTTAACGCGCAGGTGAAGAGGGCGGTGGCCCTATCGGTACCGCTTGATCTTCACACCAGCTGCCTTGAAATCTCCAAACGCTCCAACCTGCTGTACGCCCGTAGATTTCTAAAAAGCCTCACCAGGAAAGTCCTGGCTAAAGCTGCTGCTCACAGAGAACTGAATGTGCGGGGATTGGACAAAATCAGATCCCTGATTGAGTTCGACAACCGCTACACCGCTCCGCTGCATGGCTTCAAGGATGCAGTTGATTACTACCAACAATGCAGTTCAATCCATTTTCTTCCCAGGATTGCCGTTCCCACCCTGTTGGTAAATGCGAAGAACGATCCGTTTCTCAGTCCGCAATGTTACCCCGAAACAACTCCGTCTTCGTCCCTCACCATTGAATACCCTGCATTCGGCGGGCATGTTGGATTCGCCCTTTTCGACAAGAAAGGCCTATATTGGTCTGAGTTGCGTGCGCTGGACTTTGTCAACCATTCATGATCACCAGGTATTCACTTACTGCCACGGCTGATGTACTGCAGGCAAAGTATAAGGCGGAAGTCCCGGAACGCTACAAACCCATCTACAATGCCGCCCCCACCCACCTGCTGCCTGTGATTACACATGACAGTCAGAAGGGCTTTTCTTTCTTTTACTGGGGTGCTCCACCTGAATGGGCCCGAAACAAGGCCTTGGGTGAAAAGATTATCAATGTCAGAACTGAAACACTGGCGGAAAAGACAGCGCTCAGGAAGAAACTCCTCGCCCATCGATGTATAGTGCCTGCGGATGGCTTTTACGAATGGAAGCGGATCGGCAAGAAAACCAATATCCCCTATCGGTTCACCCTTGCCGACAAAGAGCTATTTGCCATTGCAGGCATGTGGGAAGAATATGAAAACGAGGCTGGCGAGACCAATCACACCTTCACCATCCTGACCGTTCCTGCATCAGCGGCGGACAGTGCCATTGCAGCAAGAATTCCATTTGTTCTTTCACCTGAATCTGTACACGACTGGCTCAATGCATCTCAGGAAGACGTCATCATGAATATCCTGAGCAATCCCGTAACCGGATTTGAGCATTACTCCGTTTCTTCGCTAATCAATTCACCGGACAGAAATGATAAACTGGCGATCATGCCGTCTCCTCCGGCTGACCAGTACGGTAATTTGACTTTGTTCGATTGACAGCGGATCAGAATCCGTCGTTCTCTTTCTTCTTGTCTTTATTCTGCTCCGACTTCGGCTTGGGTTCCTCCGATTTCTTCTTCCCGAATAGCCCTTTCTTTTTTGGCTGCTCCTTCTGCTCGCTTACCTGTGTTGAGTCTGAGGCCTGCTTCCTGCCGAACAGTCCTTTCTTCTTCGGCTGTTCTATTACATCTTCTTCCTTGGGTTTGTTCTTATCAGCCTCCTTCTTTTCAAGCGCAGCCCTCACATCCGGCAAAACGAGGATGTCACGGAAATACCACATGTAAAGATCCTGGTCGAGATTATACTTCTCCTTCGTCTTAGTTATAGCATAGATACTATCCACTTTCCTGGCGGCAGTGCTGTCGGCGAGGTCTTCCTCGGCACCCACCAGGGCCGCCCCTTTATCTTCTTTGAGGGAGTCGGGAATAACAGGATATACTGGCTTCATCTCGACGGTCTGAAGCCGGCGGTACTTCTTTCTATAGGATTCAGGAACAGCAATGAGATACCTGTTCTTGCTGGCGGTAAGCACCTTGGGAGTCGAATCTTCACGGAAATAGCTGAACTTCTTTCTGAGGGTCTCCTGATCATAGATAAACGAACTCTGATAAGCAGGGCAAATCAGGCGCTGGGTGCACGCACTCAGCAGGGCAAACAGGACCAGGACGAGGAGAATGCCCCTGAACATAGTGGTTGAAACTGCAATCAACGAAATTAGCTAAAGAACCCCAAGTTATACCGGAAAGGGTCAAGAAGTAACCAATATAAGTAATTGATTTTCAGTTTACAAACTATCCATGCTTGACCTAATACTTTTGGGTAGTCTCTGAACTACAAGCCAATACGACTTATCTATCCATGACCGCACAAGTTGATCGGGGATCCTGCCATCCATCCGGACGGTAATCCAGTGCTTCTTGTTCATGTGATAGGCAGGCAAAACTGCCTCATGGTGCTCCCTCAGCTCAGCCCCTTCTTCTGGATCCACCTTCAAATTAATGCCGTCAAAATGCTCAATATTGGTGAGGGCGAACATCTTTCCCATTACCTTAAATACAAGGGTATGTTCCCCAAATGGAAATTCCTCCGTGACACCCCTTTTACCCAAGCAATAGGACCTGAATGATTCAATATTCAAAGAAGCCGTTTTAGGATTATGAACAGGACCCCAAGAAGGAAAATGATAATGGATATCTTATTCACACCATGCATCATCCTGATGTTGATGTTGGTCGGTCGGCTGGGATCTTTCTTCCTGAAGAAATACCCCCCTACCTCTCCAAGGGAGAAGAACTCCCGGAGACTAAATGGTCTACCCGACACTTTCTTCTCTGAAGATGTTTCCTTTTCCATAGCCGTTACTTTTCAAGTTCAACCCAATTACCATCTCCCTGAATAATCCCAATCAATTCATCCACTGCCTGGGCGGTGGGCACGTTTCTCTTCACCACTTCCTTGCCCCGGTAAAGCGTAATTCTTCCGGGGCCTGAACCTACATACCCGTAATCCGCATCCGCCATTTCTCCAGGACCATTCACAATACAACCCATAATACCTATTTTGATTCCCTTGAGATGAAAGGTACGGGACCGGATTTTTGCAGTTGTCTCCTGTAAGTCAAATAGTGTTCTACCGCACGAAGGGCATGATATATATTCAGTCTTGGATATCCTCGTGCGGGTAGCCTGAAGAATATTAAAAGCCGTTTCATTGATGAGTTTGTCCCCTCCGCTGTTTTCTGCGGAAAGGAAGACACCATCGCCCAATCCGTCTATAAACAGACCGCCGATATCAGTCGCTGCATATAACTGCAGCCGATGCCCGGGAATATCCTTGTACTGCCGGCCAATGATAACAGGGACATCGCAATTGCGCCCCATCAACTCTACAAATATCCGACGCTCTTCGGCATAGCCATGCTTATTGGAAGTATTGATGACCAATACAGCAGTCGAGTCAAGCTTCAGCCTTTCGATAAGCTCTACGGAAAGATCCGTGAGTGTCGCTGAAATGAAATTAAGGACCGGCGACTTTTCCGAGCCGTTCACGTATTCCTGTGCTCCAATGAGCGGATAACTTCTTTCTGTCTCACGGTGCTGTAGCCAGATGGAATGCAGGTAGATGATCCCTAACGTTCCGGGTAAAGGGAATTCAACAATTTTGTCTCCTGCAAACACATAGTCGCAGGCCATGTCGGTGATATTCCATTTATCAAGCGAAACCGAGTATTGATATCCAAGTCCAAAAAATGAAGCGGGGGTTATCTTGTCGCGGCTGCTGAGATTGGCCACAACTCTTGGCACCTGGTGCCCTCCGATATTTAATACCTCCCTGGTTTGACGGCGGGAATATTCAAATGGATTAATGGGATAGTGGCTGATTTCCGGAATGGGGTCATGTGGAATTCTTGTCTTGTACCGGTCAGCCAGTTCAATACAAACAGGCACCTCAGCCTCCGGCTCTTCCGTCAACGAAACGCGTATGGTGTCGCCCAACCCGTCTTCCAGCAGCGTACCAATGCCCACCGACGACTTGATGCGGCCATCCTCGCCATCCCCTGCTTCAGTGACCCCCAAATGAAGCGGGTAAGGTTGGAAACCTTCTTCGTCCAGTTTTTGCACCAGGAGGCGATAGGCCTGAATCATGACCTGCGGATTACTGGCCTTCATGGACAATACAATGTCATAGTAATTCAGATCCTCACATATCCGAAGAAACTCAAGTGCTGATTCCACCATTCCGAGTGGTGTATCACCATACCGGCTCATGATCCTGTCCGAAAGGCTGCCATGGTTTGTGCCAATGCGCATGGCAGTGCCGTACTCCTTACAGATTTTAACCAGTGGAGTGAATTTATCCCTGATGCGGTTCAGTTCTGCTTCGTAAGACGCATCTGTATATTCAATCTCTTCAAAGCGTTTCTTGTCGGCGTAGTTGCCAGGGTTAACCCTCACCTTCTCCACGATCCGTGCAGCAAGTTCAGCGGCATTGGGTGTAAAATGTATGTCGGCTATAAGCGGGACTGTATAGCCCCGTTTTCTCAGTTCTTTCTTGATCTCCTCAAGGTTCTGCGCCTCCTTTATGCTGGGGGCTGTGATACGTACATACTCACAGCCCGCATCGACCATGCGGATCACCTGCTCAACAGACCCCCTGGTGTCCATGGTGTCAACCGTGGTCATAGACTGGATGCGGACAGGGTTGTCTCCTCCCAATGGAATTCCTCCAATACTGACTTCGCGGGTTTTACGTCGCGAATATTTCGTCAGGCTATTGCAGTACAGTCTTGTTTGCGAAACGGCGGTCTTCAGGTCCATAGAATCCTGTAAAGTTAACCGTTAGAGGGCTAAAATGTTTCAAATGTCCCCCAATTGCGGCCGGATGAGTATTTCCTCGACCACACTTTGAGGGGACAGTGAATAGGCCCCAAAAACTGCTTCCGCAACGTCTGAGGCCTTCATAAAGCGTTCATCCGGCAGATTGACTCCATCCCAGCTGGAAGTCCTTGTGGCCCCCGGCAACACAGCTGTAACCCGGATCTTAAAAGGCTTCATTTCCTCGCGAAGTACTTTGGTAAAGCCAAGCAATGCGAATTTGGAGATGCTATAGGAACCGCCATTTGGGTATGCCATGATGCTGGCAATCGAGCACATGTTAAAGATATGACCTGCCTGCCGGCGTTTCATTCCTTCGATGAGCCCTCTGGTAGTATAATATGCACTGTACAAATTTGTCTGAATCATCCGTTCGAGTGTGCCTTTTGTTTCCTCCGACACCTTACCGGGTTCAAAATATCCTGCATTGTTAACCAGTACATCCACGGGCAGGTCAAGCGCTGAGACAAATGACGTAAAACGTTCCGCCTGATCCGGTTTGGATAAATCGGCCTGCATTACATGAGTGGCCACACCATATTTAAGTCTCACTTCAGCGGCCAATCGGGTCAATTCATCTGTATTGCGCGAACAAGTTGCCAGATCGAAACCGGCCATAGCAAAACGATCCAATAACGCTCTTCCGATACCCTTGGTGCCTCCGGTAATGACGGCCAGTTTACTCATGGTTTTCTTTATATTTAGGGCAATTTAAATGTTTTCATGCGCGCATTCGGGCAATACTTTATCTTTTTGGGCACGCTTATCGTCCGGATGGAAACGTTTAAAACGTACTATAAGCTGACCCTGGATGAGTGCATCACCATCGGCATCAAATCAGCGGCATTGGTAATTCTTGTCTCTTCCTTCATTGGTGCTGTTACTACGGTTCAGACGGCATACAATATGACCACTCCCCTCATCCCCCGTTATGTGATAGCACAGGTGGTCAGGGAAATGGTGGTACTGGAACTGGCCCCAACAATCATTGCCGTCATCTACGCAGGAAAGGTAGGGTCCAGCATGGCCGGCGGTCTTGGCACCATGAGAATCACCGAGCAAATTGATGCGCTGGAGGTGATGGGGATCAATTCAGCATCTTACCTTGTGCTTCCCAAGATCATTGCCTCCATCATAATGTATCCGTTGCTGGTGATCCTTGCCGGCACCGCTGCAATTACTGCCGGATACTTTGTCGGTGATTTTGCAGGGATTATTTCTCCCACGGATTTTATTTATGGCCTTCGCTCTTTTTTTGATCCTTACGCCATCACGTTTGCGATGATCAAATCATTTGTGTTTGCATTTCTTATTGCGTCGATCTCTTCCTTTCGCGGATATTATACACAAGGTGGCGCCCTCGAAGTGGGTATTGCTACCACATCCGCTGTTACAACTTCGGTTATTGCCGTATTGGCCGCTGACTATCTGTTGGCACAACTCCTTTACGTGCGATGATCAAGATCACGAGAATATCAAAATCCTTCGGCGATCGCATGGTACTTCATGATATCAGCGGCGAGTTCGAAAAAGGAAAAACCAACCTGATCATTGGATCCAGTGGAACCGGCAAAAGCGTATTGCTGAAGTGTATCGTGGGGTTAATTAACCCCGATCTGGGAAGTGTATTCTATGATTTGCGAAACTTCACGGAGGCCGACAAGGAGATGAAGGCGGAAATTCGACGCGAGATCGGGATGTTATTCCAGGGAGGAGCCCTTTTTGACTCCAAGAACGTTGAGGAAAATGTAATGTTTCCGCTCGATATCCTGACCACCATGACTCCGGAGGACAAACTGGAGCGTGTGAATTTTTGTCTCAAGCGGGTGGGCCTGGAAAATGTGAACAAAAAAATGCCTTCCGAGATATCGGGTGGGATGAAGAAGCGGGTGGGAATTGCCCGTGCCATTGTCAACAATCCGAACTATCTTTTCTGTGACGAACCCAACTCCGGCCTGGATCCCCAGACTTCCATCCTTATTGATGATCTGATCGGTGAGATTACGCATGAATTTGACATTACGACCATTGTCGTTACCCATGACATGAATTCTGTAATGGGCATCGGAGAAAAAGTGATGTTCATGTATAAAGGGCGCAAATTGTGGGAAGGCTCCAGCAAGGAAATCATGAATTCCGGAGTCGCTGAACTGGACGATTTTGTGTTCTCTAACAAAGTGATGCAGAATCTCAAAAGGTGATCCGCATTCTCGTTTGCCCGGAAGCATCTTCCTGAAACTCCGGCAACGCTCCATGCACGTTTCCGGCAACGTCCCGGCAACGTCTGCCCAAAGTCCCGGCAACCACCTGGCAACGTTGTCTGCTCGCCGGAAGTGCCCATTTGCTCACCGCTTTACGCCGTCTGTACGTTGGGTTAACGTTTTTTGGTTGCATCGCCCCCCCCTCCTTTCACCGAACGGGCCCTGATTTTCAATCATTACTTGCCTACTCGTACCTCAACGAGATGGCCGGATTGACCATGGTAACCCTGAGCGAGTGATAGGAGACCGTAAGCAGCGAAACGGCCAGGCAGGACATGGCGGCCATCACGAGGGTCAACCAGCCTACGTCCACATGAAACGCATATTTGGACAGCCAATCGTTCATAAAATACCATCCGGCCGGGCAACCGATCAGGGCGGCAATGAGTACCAGCACGGCAAACTCGCGGCTCAGCAAACCCATCAATCCGGGAACGCTCGCCCCCATAACCTTGCGAATGCCAAGCTCTTTGGTTCGCCGCTGCGCTGAAAATGCTGACAGACCGAATAACCCAAGACAGGAAATCAGTATAGAAAGTCCGGAGAGCACATTGAAGACCTTCCCGCGCTGGTCTTCCGCAGCATAGAAGTTCTCCCAATCCTGGTTGAGGAAACTGTATTTGAATGGATATACAGCGGCATATTCCTTCCATACTTTTTCGGCCGACCTCAATGCTTCCTGCGTCTGATTCTCTTTGGCACGAATGATCAGGCAATTCAGGTTCCCGAGGTGATACCTCCTTGGCATCCTCAGTATCAAAGGTTCAATAGGACTATGCAATGATCCAAAATTGAAATTCTTCACCACGCCGATAATTTTACCTTTTCGATCCCACATGGTCAGGTCCTGGCCGGCAGTCTCGCCCTTGAAGTTGAACTTTGCCGCTGCTACTTCATTCACTAAATAGTTTGAAGTGTCGCCAATACTGGCCTGGTCGAATGGCCTTCCTTCGGCCATTTCCATTCTCATGGTCTGGACAAAATCATCATCGACATCCATGTTGGTAAACAATATGCGGTCTTCAGGATTCTTTCCTTCCCAGGAAACACCATGGGTGGAATTTCCGATATCTATGGGGAGCTGACTGGAGGCCGTAACCCCCTCGATGCCCGGGAGACTCAATAGCCTAGTTCTAACGGTCGCCAATTTCTCATTCATGTCTCCCTGCATCCACATATAGAAGAGGTTATCCCGTTTGAAGCCGATATCACGATTTTCCATGAATTTCATCTGCCGGAATACCACAAGGGTACTGATGATCAGCACTATTGACAGCGAGAACTGAACCACAACGAGCGTCTTTCTGAAAAACGTGGCGCGGCTGCCGCTTTTCAGCTGTCCTTTAAGTACTTCCACGGGCCTGTATTCTGAAATGACGAATGCCGGATAGCTCCCGGCTGTGAGTGCGGTGAACAACAATATCCCGCCCACAATAATCGCCACCCTGCCGTCCAGCAGGAAAAGTCCAAGTTCCTTCTTTGTAAGCTCGTTAAAGGCGGGGAGCGCAATCAGGACAAGACCGACGGCAATCACGGCACCAAACAAGACTGTCAGAAAAGACTCGCCCATGAATTGGTAGAACAATTGCCTTGGAAAGGCACCAATCACCTTTCTTAATCCCACTTCCTTTGCCCGCCGGGTAGCCTGCGCAGTAGCCAGATTGGTGAAATTAATGCAGGCTATGACCAGCACAAAGATGGCCACCACAAAGAAAATCTTTACATAATCTATTCTTCCTCCGGCTTGCTTGCCGTTTTCAAAGTTCCCGTGCAGGTAATAATCAGCGAATGGTTGTACAAGAAGTTCCACATTCGATTTCTCGACATGGGATTTTATTTCGTCCCTGAATTTCCTGGAAAACCCTTCCACGTCTGTATTCTCCTTCAGGGTGATAAACGTCCGGATATTATTATTGCCCCATTGATCCAGCCATGACTTGTTTTCATCAAAAAAGAACTGAAAAGGCAGAAGGTATGTGAACTGAATGGAACTCCGGTTTGGCAGATCCTCAATTACGGCAGTTACAGCAAAAGAGTGCTTCGTATTCATGACCAGCACCTTGCCGAGGGGATCTTCCTTTCCAAAGAATTTCTCCGCAAAGCTCCTGGTCACCACCATGCTGCTTTTATCCGAAAGGGCCTTCGACAGGTCGCCTGCGACTTGCTTAAAAGTGAATATGTTGAGGAAATCCTGGTCTACATATCTCCCCTCCTCAAAAAAGGATTTCTCGCCGAACTGGAACAGTTCATTGACTGGCCAGGTGAAACGCGAAGCCAGCTCTATTTCGGGATACTTCTCCTTGATAAAAGGAGCCATGGGGCCGGGCGTGGAACTGAAGGTAAACAGCCGTCCATCCGTGTACTGCTGGTTTTCAATAACCCGGTAAATACGGCTGATTTTGTCATGATACTGGTCAACGCTGAGCTCATCGTTGATCCACAGGAAGATCAGCAAGGCGCTGGCCATACCAAAAGCGAGTCCAAGGATGTTCAGCGTGGAAAACAGCTTGTTCCGCAGGACATTTCTGATCGCTACAGAAAGATAGTTCTTCAGCATGGGGACAACAGGTTTGAGTGCTGTAAAGACAGGCCAGCACCCAAAAGGATGCACGCCATGGTGAATACCTGCGAAGCAAGCAGAGGTTACATCAGGTACCGAAATCCTTCTGGCTGTGTCAATAAGACAGAGCAGGCGGTCCTACGCCAGTCGAGGCAATTTCACGAAAAAGCTGGTTCCCTTATTTACTTCGGACTCAAACCAAATCCTGCCGCCGGCCTGATCAATGATTTGCCGCGCCATGGCGAGCCCCAGGCCCGAACCTGATTCCTTGGTAGTAAAGTGAGGTTGAAATATTTTCTCCTGAACTTCCCGGGCCATTCCACGCCCATCGTCACGAATAGTTACCAGTATGTTTTGGTCCTCTGATGATACCCTGATGTCGATGTGAACAACCTCCTGACCCTCCTTCCCTGCCTGCATCGCATTAATCAGGATATTGGCAAACGCCCTGCTCAGGGCAGGCTGATCCGCCTTGACAAGGAGAGGCCTGGAGTCAGATTGGAATTTGAATTCCGCTGTTCCTGAGGATAGCAAATTGACCGTACTCTGAACCAAGCCATTCATGTCTACAGGCCCTTCGGCCGCAGTGGGCATTTTGGCAAACAGGCTGAAGGAATCAGCAATCTGATTCAAAATATCCACTTGCTTAAGCAATACCTCAACAGAACGCCTGGATTTCTCTTCTGATAAATTCCCGCTAAGGAGATTTCTTTCCATTTGCTGCAGGGTAAGGCGCATGGGCGTCAGGGGGTTTTTGATTTCATGGGCCACCTGCCTGGCCATTTCTCTCCAGGCCAGTTCCTTCTCATTTTTTGCCAATGCCTCGCGACTTTCCTCGAGATTGCGGACCATTCTATTATATTCCTTTATCAACATCCCGATTTCATCGGATGAATTCCACTGCAAAGGAGCATTCTGGCCTGTAAGCGTCGTCTTCCCCAGCATGCCAGTAATGAAGCGTATGGGCAATGTTAAGCTTCGCGAGGCCCAGTAGGACAAGAATGAAAAGAGTATGAAAGTCAGAACAAATACTACAAGTATGCTGGAAAGGATGCGTACCTGGCTTCTCTGCATAAACAGCGCTGATTCAAAGAATGGCAGCCCCACAATAGCAATCAGCTTCCCCGAACCTGGTGATTGAATTGCGGAATAGGCACAGTTATATTCGAGTTTGCCAATCTTCTCATTCGTAACGGTCCGAACCTCCTTATCAAGCACCAACCGTTTCCATGCAGCGTGATCCATCAACGGGGAAATCAATTGGTTGTCCAGCAGGGCGGGTTGTGAAGTTGCCATCAGCGTGCCATCGGCCGAGAAGACATTGATGTCCAATTTGGACGATGCTGCATTTTCCTCGATCCATCTTTCAAGTCCTGTTCCTCCCGATGCATCCACTTTATCCTCAATAATTTCTGCCAGGCTTTGACTGATGCCCGTAGAGCGATCCAGAAATTCGTTCTGAATGCCTTCCTCACTTGATTTGCCAATGAGGGTGAGTGTAATAATACTTATCGCGACCGCGGGCAACAGAAACGAGAGAAAGACAAAAATCTGGATCCGTGCTGCAAAACTTACAGGTTGACCATTAAATATGGAATATAGCCCGTTGGCTCCCTGCGCAATGAAAAGGATGGCAAGACCCAGAACGAACCAATATGAAAAATTGGCCACGGTCGCTGAGGTGCTCAACACCAATGCCGAAACAACGGCCACAGCCTCATCCGGGCTCTCGATGGCCACATGATAGTAATTTCCATCCCGGATACCCCTGCCGAACAAGTCCGGACCCATCTTTTCAAAACTGAAATCCCTGTCATAGTTATAGGCTCCAAAAGAGTTTAGAAGGGCTCCGTGGCTGTATATCGCATAACTGAAATCCTTGCTGCGATAGATCTGACTGAACCGGTTATCCACCAAAAGCTCGGGGTAGACGCTGTTGGGTATGATCCGCTTCAGCGTCAATTGCAGAAGGATATAGCCACTGATGTGCTGCCCCCCAACAGGTATAATCACATAATAACCTTTTGAAGCCTTACCTTCTGTTGTATTTGCATATCCAATGCCTGGATATCCGGTAGGGGTATAACCTTTGGGAAGAAAATCAACGAGCTGTGTTTTCCCTGGTACTTCATTATAGATTTCAATGGACGTTTCGTAGCGATCAAAATACCGGCTCAAATATATCCCCCTGATCCTGTCCATAACAGCATTGTTGCCGTAAACAGGTCCTGACATTCTTGCCTGGACAAAAGGATCGGACTCAATTTGACGGCCCGCTTCATGCAGCAAATATTCTCCGAGAAAGTCGCGGTCCGTAAGGAAGTCCTTTCCAAAGCGCATCTGATTGTTCACCTGCCTCTCTTCTCCAAATATTCTTGCTGCCCATGCTGTCTGAAAACTGAAGCTTAGCACCATGCAGATGAGATAAAGGAACAAGCTGAATGAATAGGTAAATATCTCCCGGCGCAAATTCAGCACCCTGAGAAGTATAAGGAAGAATACGCCGGTGACCAGTGTGACATGAAATTCTCTCTCCGCTGAGAAATAGTAGAACCAAAACAACAATGCAGCAACTGCCAAGGCGGATATGAAACTGAGCCTTCCGGGCAACAGGTCCTGCACCAGCAGGATGAGGACATGAATAAAAAGGAAACTACTCAGGCAGCCCAGCGCCACGGAGATCATGGCAAATATCCGGACGGTATCAAACTGAAGAGACTGTGTGATGTCCAGCGATTCTGACGAATTGTGGTATATGACTTCGACGAAATTATAGGCAAACAGCCAGCCGAAGAAGCAGAGACTAAGTGCCACAATACCTGCTATCCATCGTGCTCCTCCTTTGGAATCCAATGCCCACTGTACAATGCGGAACCTGCGAAATGAAGTGAACAGGTACCCCATCAGAATCAATACAATTAGTGCGTTGATAAACAGATCACCCATGGAGGCGTTTATTGAAGAGGAAGCAAATTTTCTGGGATCAAAAAGGTCTGAATGGAGCAAAAGCGAAGGCCAGGATATCTGTTCCATGCCTGCACGCAGGAACAAAAGGGAAACTATGATGGTCACAAAACTTACGTCCTCTCCGGCCATCTTGCGAACCAGTACGTGCATTTCACGAATCAACAAGAGAATACACGCCATACAGGCTGAAATCAAAAGAAAGGAAACCCATGATTCCCGCTTGTCCTGCTGTCCAGCCAGCACTTTGAACAACACCTTCCCATTTTTCATTACGGGGTCTCCCGACGGATCCTCCGCAGATCTTAAGGCAATCTCGCGATCCGGAATGATCAGTCTGTTCACCTGGGGTGAAAGAAAACTGTTTGTTATCGGGTATCTCTCACTCAGTGTGACAAGGCAATAGAGGCGAGAGTCGTCAGCTGCCGCCCAATTGAACAAAAGGTAATCACCCCTGCCGCCGGTCAGGAACAGTAACGAGTCCCGGACATCCGGCAACGAGGAAATATTTGGAAGGTAGAAGTTATGGTTCCATGACTTCACCTTGCCCTTGCTCACATGAAAGAAAAAATGTGACGCCTGATCCCACGAAGGCGAGGATGCAAGCAGGCTGTCATCCATGATGGCAGTTGCTTCGCCATAGACTTTCTCAAACTCGGTGTTCAGGCGGGCCTGGATGTCCCGGATCAAAACGGTTGGATATTGGCGGGCATAATAGCCCCTGAGCCACCACCCGGATGCAAAGAGTGCGAATACCATCACGCTCAGGAAGATGACCCGCTTGTTCATGTACCTAAGATACCAAAAGCCGGAAGAAGGCTACCGCTTCCTTTGCAGGCCGCCGAACCAGTACAGCCAGATGATTCGCGATGCCCGGAATGAGAACGGAGTGGTTAAAGCTGCCAACAACGCAATAAGAGCGACGTCTGCCCATTCCGGAAGTGTTATCCAATTAAATATCAGCAGGCCGAACCCTATCAGAAGTGCAACATTAAAAGCATACGTGATGTACATAGCCCCGAAGTAAAAGCCGGGCTCAGGATAGAATCCGGCCCCACAGTTGCTGCACGCGTCATTCATCTCAGCAAAATGGGAGATATGACCTACTGGGTATTTGAAAATCCTGCCCTGGTGGCAGGCAGGACATTTACCCGACAGAAGGGCCCTGAAAGATCCGCTTTTGTTCATTTCCCTTGCTGGTCCGGTACCACAAAAATCCGATCACACCCACTGCGAGGTAGGGAGCGAAAAACAGGTATAAAATGCCGGCGTTGATCCCGGCTGCAATGCCAATGTCACCGTTGCTGAAGTTATTCTCCAGCGTAGCCCTGCACATGGCACACTGTGCCTGCGAGGTGAATGCCACCGCGAGGAGCGCCATCAAACTCAACCACTTTTTCATTCAGGCGGAATAATATGGACTAATCATCAAATAGACCAAAACACCGGAAACAGCCACATACAGCCAGACCGGAAACGTAAATTTAGCCAATTGGCGATGCCGCTCAAAGTTGCCAGCCAAAGCCCTTGAAAAGGTAAACAGCACCATGGGGATGACTACAACGGACAGAAGGATGTGTGTGATGAGAATAAAGAAATAAATTCCTCTCCAGACACCTGTACCGCCGTAGGGCGTCGGTTCGCTGGTCATGTGGTAGAGTACATACATGATCAGAAATAATGCCGAAAGCCCAATGCATACTTTGTTCAGAAATTCATGCCTGACACGGTTGCCCTTGCGAATACTCATGTATGACACAGTAAGAAGTATCGCGGTCAGCCCATTGAGAGAGGCATAGATGGGCGGCAGAAAGGAGAAATCGTATCCTGTTACATGCACCTTGAAAAGCACTGCCACTGCCAAGGGAATGATGACCGAAAGGGCAATAATGACTTTGCGGTACGGTTCTTTTTCAGTTTTCATGGGCTGCCTGCAACAAAATCTTTAACTCCACACGTAGTCTGTCCCTCTCCTTACGGCTCTCCAACTCGTAGTAACCCCGGATTCTTCCTTTCCTGTCAAGAATGACCATCTCATTGGGTTTCGATGATAAGAGTACACAATTCTTCAAAACATGGTAACGGGTGCTGTCGGATTCGATGGTCTTAACATCCGTGAAAATCACTTCATCCACTGAAAATTCCGGGCGCAGCTCATCAAGTATTCCTGAAACCAAAAAGGCATCATTCCTGAACACGAATACACTTGCAGGGTACAAACTTACATCCCTGGTTCTGAGAATAGAATCCGGCACGACGTATGGCTTCGCGTAGTTGTATCCGCAGCCTTTGCCTGCCTCTACGCCGTTCTCATATAAAACGGGAATGTTAAATTCATTTCGCCCCTCATATTTCAGAAATATGAAGATAAGTGTAGGGAACAGGAGCGCTAGAAATAGATAGATGAACTTCCTCAAGTCGGTTATAAGAAAGAAGGCTAAAGTTATACACTTTAGCCTTCATCAATGTGTTCAGGTATTTTTCAGTAGGTAACAATCTTGGTTCCTTCGTAAACGAAGGCAACCAGCATCCACACCACGAAGATCATGGGCACCAAAACAGCCCAGAACAATACTTTAACCTCGTAACGCAGGTGCATGAATTCCCCAACGATATAGCCTGCCTTAACAATAGTCAGGATCACAAAGAGAAATGTCTTGGCTGGCCCATGAGGCAGGGTAAAAGCGATGATAAATTCCACTACGGTAACAGCCAGCAAGATGCCGGCTACACGCCACAATTTTGCAATCTTAGCCTTATCCGGAGGAGCTACTGTTATCTGAACTTCGTGATGCGCCATGTTTATCGGAGTATTATGGTTAATCGAAATCTTTAAGCTTATACCAGGTAGAAGAAGGTGAACACAAATACCCATACCAGATCCACAAAGTGCCAGTAGAGTCCAACCTTTTCAACCATTTCATAATGACCTCTTCTGTCGTATAGACCTGTTACAGAGTTATAGAAGATGAGGAAGTTCAGCAGCACGCCGCTGAAAACGTGGAATCCATGGAATCCTGTGATAAAGAAGAAGAAGTCGGCAAATGCCGGAGGACCATATTGGTTCTCATGCAGGTTGGCTCCCTCTATCGTCCTGGTGATCCAGGCCCCGTTTACAAAATCCGTTACCTGGGTACCGCCATTACCAGGGCCCAATATGAAGTGTGTCCACTCCCATGCCTGGCAGCTAAGGAAGGTAAGACCGCCTACGATTGTCCAAAGCATCCATTTTTCGACCGCCGCACGATCCATCCGGTGTCCGGCCTCGACTGCCAGCACCATGGTAACAGAACTCATGATGAGGATGAACGTCATCAAACCTACGAACACCAGGGGCAACTCCACTCCATGGAGAAACGGTACTGCATCGAATACTTTTTCCGGAATTGGCCAATGGGTGGTGGCAAATGTGAAGGCGCTGGCTGCACCCTCATAAGCGGGATTGGAAGAGCGTACCAGACCATAGGTGATCAACAGGCCGGAGAACGTGAACGCATCCGACATGAGGAAAAACCACATCATGAGTTTTCCATAGCTGGCACCCATGGGTGAGACGCCACCGTCCCATACGCTTTTACCGGGAGCAACTGCAGCGGAAGTGTGTGACATAAGGTCTGAGGTTTCGGGATTTTATAATTGCGCTAATCTACAATTCAATACATGAAATACCAATGCGGGATTTAACGATTTATGGTCAAAAAGACGAACAAATAGATCCATAGAGCCCCAAGAAAATGCCAATACGTAGCACACATCTCAATCGGCGCCATATTCGACGGTCCAATCTTCCCATTGAAGGAAGACTTTAATACAATGAGGACATAAATAATGGCACTAATAAGGTGAAGTCCATGAAAGCCCGTAATCACATAGACAAATGAACCTGAAGGATTCCCGATGAAATACACACTGTTCCTGACCAGATCTGCCCATCCCATCCACTGGCCAGCCAGGAACACAAGGCCAAGTATTGCGGTAGCCATCATCCAGTTCTTTAATTGGCTTAAATGGTTACGTTTGGCGGAACGATAGGCCATCTGGATGGTAAGACTGCTCGCCAGAATTACTAAAGAAGTCCATCTGAAGATACTCGGCAGCTCGAAATAAAGCCAGTTTCCTTCTGCACGACGAACAATGTAGGCTGAAGTCCAGGATGCAAAGAGCATCAACACACTCCCAAGGAAAAGCCACATCCCGAATTTTTTCGGATGCATGGAAAGCGTTTTCCTGGGCTCCTCAACAATCTTCATTTCACTAACCATAACCTGAAAACTTTTATCTGATTTTACAATTACAACTTGTCCAACAAATAGGCTATCTGCACTATGGGCAGGTAAAGGAATGAGCCAAACATGATGCGCCGCGCTGAATTCCTGCTGCCTGTCTTCATCAACGAGAAAGTCTGGGCAAAGAACAAAACGCCGCAAACCGTTGCCACTATCGCGGAGTCAAGTCCGGTCATGCCAAACTTCGCCGGCAAAAGTCCAAGCGGAATAAGGAACATGGTGTAGATCATGATCTGAATGGCGGTGTTCATGTCGCGCCCGCCGCCGGAAGGAAGCAATTTGAACCCGGCTTTTTTGTAATCGTCGTCGGCCAGCCATGCGATGGCCCAGAAATGCGGGAATTGCCAAATGAACTGAATGCCAAAGATGATCAATGCCTCATGCGTGATTTCGCCGGTTGCCGCGATCCAACCGAGCAGCGGCGGCAATGCACCAGGGAAGGCACCTACGAATACAGCGACAGGCCCTACCCTCTTCAGCGGAGTGTAAACAAAGCAGTACAAAAGCATGGACAGCACTGACATGGCCACCGTAAAACCATTGGTGAACTTCCAAAGCAACACCAGACTCAACAGTCCGCATAAGACGGCAAATAACTTTGCCTCTGCAACTGACACTCTCCCGGTAGGCAGCGGGCGGGTCTTGGTGCGCTCCATGATACGGTCAAACTCCACTTCCATGACCTGGTTGACTGTAACACTGGCGCCGGACAAAAGAAAGCCCGCCAGGGTCAATACCATCAAAGTATCCCAATCGACCTGGCCACCGGTAGCAAGTGAATATCCGAATGCACATGAGAATGCCACCAGCATGGATAAACGCGGCTTCAGTAATTCATAAAAAGCCCGAACTCTCGAGACCATCAGAAACCCCTGTACGCTATGTGTCTGCCCCATCATCATATTCTAACCGCTATAGTCGCTTCCTTTCTGAAACTGAAATGTATTTGCAGATAGGTTCCAAAAGCTATCATGGCGAGCGCCAGGTGAATCGGCTGAATAGCAGGTGGCACCGAGCCGTAGGCCATGATAGTTCCGGTCAAAACGGACGCCAAAATTAACAGGAAAGGTCCATGCACTAAAGCCTTTTTAAGGGATGTTTTCCTAAGCTTCATCCAGAGAACAAATTGCAGCGCCAGGGCTACCCAGGAAAAGGACCGGTGAATGATAAAACTGATTCCTGTGCGAGCTATCCATTGGCTCCTTTCATAGGCTGCTGCCAACTTATCAATGCTTTCTCTAACCTGGGTGCCCAGGAAAATCTGAACCAGTATGACTGCAATGGCGGCGTAGAGCCACTGTTTTGAACCTCTGCTATCCACTGCCTCTCCATTAGCAGAGATATCAACCAGCCAGGCCAGCAGTGCTACATCGACCAGAGCCATGAGCATGTGTACGGTTACAGTCCAGGGCGTAAGGTTGGTGGATACGACTATGGATCCAAACCAGCCTTGAATGATCACCACCAGCAACGTAAGCACGGAGCCAGTAAAGAATCTCTTGTCTAACTGGCGGAGACTCCACGACTGAATGCATAAAACAATTATCAAAATACCAGTGGTAACCCCGACGAGACGGTTCACATATTCCACCCATGTTTTCGTCGGATTGAACTCTTCTTCAGCAAGTATACCCTTGTCCTCCAGAATTCTGTCTGCCGTTTCGCTGAGTCCGATGGTTTTGAGGAAACCGGCGAAGCGGATGTTCTTCTTTTCCCGGAGCGCAGCGTAATGCTCCTTATAATCTATGGGCAGCTGCGCAGCTGATGTCGGTGGTACCCAGTTGCCAAAGCAGCGTGGCCAGTCAGGGCAACCCATACCTGAACCGGTGCTTCGCACCATGCCGCCGACCCAAACCAAAAAATAAACAGCGACCAGGGTAATCACACTGAGTCTGTGAAATCGCCTGGTCGCTGTCGTGTTCAATGCGACAATTATTCTCTTAGTGTTTCTTCTCGTCAACTACAATCGCGCCGGTGCCTTCCATTTCCAGTTTGATTAGCTCATTCTCATGAGGCAGGTTCGACTCCGGAGTTTCGGAATAAGGGATGGTCTGCGGAATATAGTCCTCCTTGGCTCCCGGCTTGCTGTAGTCATAGGGCCAGCGGTACACGTGCGGTATCTCTCCAGGCCAGTTGCCATGCTTGGGATGACGAGGTGTAGTCCATTCCAAAGTAGTAGCTCCCCAAGGGTTGGCCGGAGCCAGTTTGCCGCGGAAAATGCTGTAGAAGAAGTTGAAGAGGAATACGAATTGTGCAGACAGCGTAACAATAGCCGCAATACTTACCAGCATGTTCAGGTCAGCAAAGGAACTGAACGTCTCAAAGTTGGTCCAGGAGTAGTATCTGCGTGGGAAGCCGGCGATTCCGATGTAGTGCATCGGGAAGAAAACAAAGTACACACCGATGAAAGTGACCCAGAAGTGAATTGAGCCCAGCCGCTCGTCCATCATCCTGCCGAAAAATTTGGGGAACCAATGATAGATACCCGCAATCATACCAAAGAACGAGGCACTGCCCATCACCAGGTGGAAGTGCGCAACCACGAAATAAGTGTCGTGAAGCTGGATGTCCACTGCAGAGTTACCAAGGAACAGCCCTGTGATACCTCCGGTGAGGAAGAACGAGACAAGGCCTATGGAGAACAGCATCGCAGAGGTGAACCGGATGTTGCCTTGCCAAAGGGTCGTCACATAGTTAAATATCTTGACAGCTGAGGGGACCGCGATAATCAACGTGAGCAGTGTAAAGATTGAACCCAGGAACGGGTTCATGCCCGTCACAAACATGTGGTGGGCCCACACTACAAAAGAAAGGATGGCGATAAACAACATGGATCCCACCATTGCCTTGTAGCCGAATATCGGTTTACGGGAGTTGGTGGCAATAATCTCAGATGTAATGCCAAGCGCCGGCAGCAATACAATGTACACTTCCGGGTGCCCCAGGAACCAGAACAGGTGCTGGAACAGGATCGGGCTGCCTCCAACGTGCGGCAGCGCTTCTCCGCCGATGAAAATATCGGAGAGATAGAAACTGGTGCCGAAGCTGCGGTCGAAAATCAGCAGCAGCGCAGCAGCAAACAAAACCGGGAAGGAAAGCAATCCGATGATGGCGGTAAAGAAGAATGCCCAGATGGTAAGCGGCAGCCTGGTGAAGGACATCCCCTGCGTCCGCATATTGATGACCGTGGTGATGTAATTGATGCCGCCCAGGAGCGTACTTACGATGAAGAGTGCCATAGCCACCAGCCACAAGGTCATTCCAAGGCCTGATCCATCCATAGCCTGAGGCAGAGCGCTCAGCGGAGGATATGCGGTCCAGCCACCGCTGGCCGGCCCTGTGGAAATGAAGAAAGAGGTAAACATAACCGCACTGGACAGGAAGAAGAACCAGTACGACAGCATGTTCATGAAACCTGAAGCCATGTCGCGGGCTCCAACCTGCAACGGAATAAGGAAGTTGCTGAACGTTCCGCTCAACCCGGCCGTCAATACAAAGAACACCATGATAGTTCCGTGCATGGTAACCAGTGCGAGGTAAAATTCGGTGTCAATCTTGCCCTGGTCTGTTATCCATCCTCCGAGCAGCGGCCGCAACCACTCAAGGTTGGCATCAGGGAATCCAAGCTGCAATCTGAAGATTACGGACAACGTGCCACCAATCAATGCCCATGCCATCCCGGTAATCAGGAATTGCTTGGCAATGACCTTATGGTCCTGACTGAAAATGTAGTTCGTCCAGAAATTGCCATGATGCTCATGCTCATGATCATGTTCATGATCGCCATGGTGAACATCTGCCGGTATGTGTGTGTCTATGGTTGCCATCGTACTCTTGTCTTCTGATTAATTAACGGAAACAGTCTTCAATTCAACTTGCCTGAGCGAGCCATTGTCTGGTGACATGCCTGACTTGATCAGCGCACTCTCCTTCTTATCCTTGGGAACGTACTTGTCGTAATAGTCGGGATTTTGCTTCAGCCACGCTTCCTGAGCGGTCTTCCACTTGTTGTAGGTTTCCTCATCTTCAACTACAACAGGGAATCTCATCGAGAAGTGGCCCTTCCCGCAAATTTCCGTGCATGCCATTTCATAATTGAAATTGGGGTTGCCCGTCTCTTCACGCATTTGGGCTGTGGTCTTCATCGGCTTGAACTTGAACTGTGTCTGCATCCCTGGAACTGCATCCATCTTCACCCGGAAGTGAGGAAGAAATACGCTGTGCAGCACATCCTTGGCACGAATCTTCAGGAGAACCTCTTTCCCCGCAGGCAGGTGAAGTGTTTGTGACTTGAAATCATCATACGACTTTTCATCTGTAAGGTCCAGACCAAATTCATTGGAAGCATCGATCAAACGAAAATCAATCCTTCCCAACTCGGTATCCTTGCCGGGATATCGTGCCGTCCATGCAAACTGTTGAGCCACCAACTCAATCACTTCCGCTTCTTTGGATGCAGGACCCGTGATGTCTGTCCAGGCGCGCAAGCCACGGAAGATGAGAAGTGCCATAACAACGGCCGGGATCAGTGTCCACAGAATTTCCAACTTGTGGTTGTCAGCAAAGAACGCAGCCTTTCTCCCTTCTTCATATTGGTATGCATAGGTAAACCAGAACATGACGATGAAGATGAGCGTGAATGCAATCACACAAATGGCCATGGTTATCCAGAACAGGTGGTCGGTAATTGCACCGTGCTCAGAAGCCACCGGCAGCACATATTCATCAAAGTGAACATAGGACCAATAGTAAAATGCAATAAGGCTGAGGATCATGAATGCCATCAACAGGAATGCATGGGTCCGGTTTCGCGACTGGGTTGCTGCCTTCTCATCCTTCACCAGGCTGACGAGGTTGCCGATGCGGAAGATCAGATAAAGGATCACCACGATCAGCGCTACTCCAATTCCTATTATTAAACTCATCATAATACTATCGTTATTCGTTCCGTCTTAATTCTTTCCAAAATCAAATATGGTGACCCAGGCTCTCCTGGAGCATGGGGTCGTTTTTCGGTACCAGAGCAAACTTGGTAAGACTGCTGAAAGTTATCATGAGGAAGGCAGCCAGGAACATCAGAGCCATGCCGATTTCCAGCAATCCCAAGCCTCCGTCATGCTGCATAACCCCTGGCGTGATCATATTGAAATGGTCAATCCAATGTCCGACAATTACGATCGGACAAACCACCTTCAACATGGTCATATGGCGCTTCGCATCCCTTGTCATAAGTAACAGGAAAGGAAGTACAAAGTTTAAGAACAGATTGGCAAAAAAGACCCAACTATAGGGTGAAACTGTCCTGCGTTGAACGAAGTAAACCGTTTCCTCAGGAATATTTGCATAGTAAATCAAGAGGAACTGGCTGAACCAGATGTAGGTCCAGAAGATACTGAAGGCAAACACAAACTTTCCGAGATCGTGCAAATGGTTTGCGTTGACAATTTTGAGGTACCCAGCTTCTTTCAGCAGGACGGTCAGGTAAGTGATCATGGCAAGGCCTGCAACCCACCAACTGGCAAACAAATACCAGCCCGTCATGGTGCTGTACCAGTGAGTGTCAATACTCATCACCCAGTCCCATGCCGCCACCGAAGAAGAAACAGCGAAGATAACGAGGAAGATGGCCGAGTATTTGCGGCTGTTTTTCCAGTGCTGAACATTACCGTCGAGGTCTTCGGCGGTCATCTCCTTCTTTATCCAGCTAAAGAAAAGGTACCACAAGCCGAAGAAGACCACCATCCGCAGGATATAGAAGATCGGGAAGGCTCCATGCTTGCCCGGCCAATAAAAGAAACCACCTTTTGCATCGATTACTTTGTCGTAGTGATCGCTTTTGGGATCATATAATTCCGCATGTGTCCAGTGAAACACATCACCCTTCACCACAAACCAGATAACCAGCATCAACACACCGGCTATAGGAAGCCAATGCGCCATGGCCAGGGGAAGGCGACGAACTCCAACAGACCAGCCTGCCTGAGCAGCATATTGAATTGCCACGAAGAACAAGCCGATCACGGCCAGCCCTGTAAAAAACACATTGTTCATCCACAGGGTGGTATAAATTCTCTTTAGCCAGGGAGCTGTTCCGGCATGTTCCCCTGCGACTTCATCATGATCACCGTCATGAGCTATACTGGCCGTCAGGTTGTGCGCGATGTCAACAGCCGCTTTGTGTTCCTCATGCCCGCCACCTGACTTTGCCATGAAAACGCCGACAATAAAGAGCAGGAGACCCAGCGCAAAGATGATCATCAACCTGTTGCGTGTCTCAGATTTGAAAACGTATTTCTCGTCTGCTACTATGGTATTTGATTCGCTCATTCTAACGGTCGTTTATCAGGTTATTTTTGCTTCTGTAATGCCTTTACATATTTCGCAATCTTCCAGCGGTCTTCAGGGCTGACCTGTGAACCGTGGGCGCCCATCAAACCGGCGCCATAGGTGATCACATGGAAGATATGTCCCTCAGTAATATTCTGATAGGAACTGCCGCGCAAGTTGGCCACACCGGCAACCTTCTCAGACACCTTGCCATCCGCTTCTCCTTTGGCACCGTGGCAGTGCTTACAATAGGATTCAAACAGAAACTTACCTTCTGCAACGACTTCAGCCGTGGAATCCAGCGGACTCCTCAAACCTGCAGTAACAATAGGAACACTGTCCTTCGGCACATTCTTGCCATGATAAGGGAGCCACCCATGGGCATTACGCTTCACTGTATGCGGGGCAGGCTCTCGCATGTTCATTTTATATGGATTATAACCATTGGAGTTGTAATACTCTCCGCGGTCGTTGTTGAGAGAGTTTACCCATCTTCCGGCATCGGTATCAGTGATTTGAGAAAGCGGCTCATAAGCCACCGAGTGATACATGTTCGCCGCATACTCGCGGCCAGGATTGTCGCCACCGGCCTTGCAGCCCGCCATCAGGATGGCTGCCGACAGGATTGCGACGGAATTTCTTATGCTCATCATACTCATGTCCTAGAAGCTTTTCTCATTGATTTCACTGGCACCATTCTCCTTCAAAATCCGCTGGATATCATCCTTGCCGATTTTGTTGGCGGCAAGATCAATGGCCATAACATGCTTGTCATCCGTACTGCGGTTATCATACTGGCGTGGCCATTTGTAAGGTTTCATGTCACTCACAATCAGGAAGGTTCCTACCATCCCAAAGGCTGCAAGCAATACTGTAAACTCAAAGGTCACCGGAATGAAAGGCGGCAGCGACACATGGTTCTTTCCACCAATAATCATGGGCCAGTCAAAACCCAACATCCAGATTTGGGTAAATAGAGCCAATGAAGTGCCGGTTATTCCGAACATGAAGGATGCGATCGGGAGTCTGGAGCGACGATAACCAAGTGCTTCGTCCAAGCCGTGAACCGGAAAAGGCGAGTACACTTCTTTGATCTTTACCCCCTTCTCACGGATGTTCTCCACTGCATGGATCAATACATCCTCATCGTCAAAGATTCCTACCAGAAAGTTTTCCTTTTGAGCCATTCCAATATCCTTTATTAGTGATCTGAATTCTTTTTCTCTGATGTAGCCTTGATAATACTTTTCACCTCCGCCATGTTGATCACCGGGAAGAACTTGGCAAAGAGGAAGAATGCCGTGAAGAAAATACCAAACGTGAAGAGATATTGTCCAATGTCATACATCGTAGGATGGAACATCGTCCAACTGCTGGGCAGGTAATCACGATGCAATGATGTCACGATAATTACAAAGCGCTCGAACCACATTCCGATATTCACAATGATCGACAGGATGAAAGTTGCAACCAGGTTGGTTCTCAGTTTCTTGAACCAGAACAACTGTGGTGATATCACGTTGCAGGTCATCATGGACCAGTAGGCCCACCAATAGGGCCCGCTCATCCTGTTGAGAAATGCGTAGCTCTCTGCAGGCACCTGACCATACCATGCAATAAAGAACTCAGTGATGTATGCGATACCCACAATTGATCCCGTGATGATGATAATGATGTTCATCAACTCCACGTGGTAGATGGTGATGTAATCTTCCAGTTTGAACACCTTCCTCGTCACGAGGAGCAGCGTCAACACCATTGCAAATCCGGAGAATATGGCACCAGCAACAAAGTAAGGCGGGAAGATGGTGGTGTGCCAACCGGGTATCACGGATGTTGCAAAGTCAAATGACACGATGGTGTGAACGGACAACACCAGAGGTGTGGAGAGACCTGCCAGAATCAGCGCTACCGACTCATATCTCATCCAGGTCTTCGCACCGCCATCCCAGCCAAAGCTGAGCGCGTTGTACACATTGGCACGCACACTATGTCCCATTCTCACCGCGCGGTCGCGAATGACTGCAAAATCAGGGATAAGCCCCATGTACCAGAACACAAGTGAAACGGAGAAGTAGGTTGAGATTGCAAACACATCCCAGAGCAGAGGCGAGTTGAAATTAACCCACAAAGAACCAAAGGCATTGGGCAGCGGTAGTGCCCAGTAAAAACCAAGCCACAGGCGACCCATGTGGAATGCAGGGAAGCTTGCGGCACAAATCACAGCAAAGATCGTCATGGCCTCAGCAGCGCGGTTGATCGACATCCTCCAACGCTGGCGGAAAAGCAGCAAGATGGCAGAGATAAGCGTTCCGGCGTGACCAATACCGACCCACCAAACGAAGTTGGTGATATCCCAGGCCCAACCGACAGTCTTGTTCAGTCCCCACATCCCTATTCCGTGCCAGAGCAGCATCCAGCAGCAGTAAGCACCCCATGTGAGAAGAGCCAGCGATACACCAAAGGCCATCCACCACAAACGGGTGGGCTTTCCTTCGACTTGCCGGCTGATGTCATGCGACACATCGGCGACTGTCTTACCGCCGGTTACCAGAGTTTCTCTCAGAACAGATGTTGCTTGCATTTTTCGATTGCTGATTTCTTATTCCTGATTCTTCTTAATTCGTCGTATGCTGTAGTTTATGCGTGCTCTTTGCCTTCTTCCTTGTTCCTGATTTTGGTCAGATAGAAAATATTCGGCTTCACACCAATGTCCTCCAGTACCCTGTAGGCACGCGGGTTGCCAATCTTTTTGTCGATGCCATTGGGCCGCTTCTCATCTTTCTCGACTTTGAGAAATTTAGAGATGGCACTTTCCGGATTGTTGATATCACCAAACATGATAGCACCGGTTGTGCAGGCTGCCTGGCAGGCTGTAACCACTTCGCCGTCTTTCATAGGTCTGCGTTCACGCTTGGCTGTAAGTTTTGCAGCCTGAATGCGCTGTACACAGAAGGAACACTTCTCCATCACACCTCTGGAACGTACCGTAACCTCAGGATTGAGTACCATGCGACCCAGGTCGGTATTCATGGCAGGGTTCTGCTGATAGAACTGCTGGTTATCATGATACTTGAACCAGTTGAATCTCCTGACTTTATAAGGACAGTTATTCGCGCAATAGCGGGTGCCAATGCAACGGTTGTAGGTCATCTGGTTAAGACCTTCCGTGCTGTGCGTCGTTGCTGCCACAGGACAAACTGTCTCGCAGGGTGCGTTGTTGCAATGCTGACAAAGCATCGGCTGGAACACCACTTCAGGATTCTCTGATGCCTTTTCAAGTGCAGTGTAGTCACCGGGTTTGCCATCGCTGCTGTAATAGCGGTCAATCCGCATCCAATGCATTTCGCGACGCTTGATCACTTCATCCTTGCCGACCAACGCAACGTTATTTTCAACATTGCAGGCTACGATACACGCACCACAACCAATGCAACTGTTCATGTCTATGGACATTGCCCAGTGGTGGTCCTTATAGTCATGACCCTTCCACAAACTAAGGGTTGAGGGATCCACTTTCTCCTCCCACTTGGTCACCTTGGGATATTCGCGACCAGCAGCGGGATTATTTTTGAATTCTGACAGAACGGATTCCTGAATCACGCTCTCACGTCCCATGTATGTCTGGTGGGTTTGCGTCTGCGCAAGTTGGAAGTCCTCGTTGGTCTTGTTCAGTGTCACACCGCTGAACACACTTCCGTTCAATGAACCATTAACCGTAGAAACAAATGCGTAGGCATTCACCCCAAGTCCTTCAGCCACCCGGCCCACTTTTGTCCGACCGTAGCCTATGCTCATACCAATTGTGCCGATGGCCTGACCCGGCTGAATAAGGACGGGTACCTTCACTGACTTATCCCCTACTTTGAGCATACCCATTTGTGTATTGCTCTCACCATCATTGGTGAAGCCCAACGTTGCAGCATCCTTTATAGAGATGGTGACAGGATGATCCCAGACTACTTTGGTAATAGGATCAGGCAGTTCCTGCAGCAGAGGGTTGTTGGCTTGTGAGCCATTGCCCAGTCCATAGCTTTCATAGATGGCAAGCTCAAGGCCGGTGTTGGCTGCAGTGTAATTTGAACCGATGGCTGACGCGGCCGCCGCCAAATCACCTGCAAAAGACATTCCTTTGTAGGCATCCGCTCCCGGCTCAAGAACGCCGTCATAAAGACACTTGTCCCACCATGCCTCAAATGTTAAACCATTGCCATTCTTGCCGTAGAACCAGTTACGCCAGTTCTCCTTTACCATTTCGTAGTAATCCGGCTTGCCCTCTCCTGCCCAGATGAGGAAACTCTCCTGTGCCTGGCGCGATTTGAAAATCGGTGTGATGGCCGGTTGTGAAAGGCTGTAGAAATTTCTTTTGGGTTCGAAGTCGTTCCATGACTCCAGATAATGATGATCCGGGGCACGGAAACCAACCAGTGAGGCCGTCTCATCCGATGTATAGGATGTAGAGACTGACAGTGCAATATTTTTGATTGTGGCCCCAAGCTTTTCTCCCATGGGGTGATCATACACGGGATTGCAGCCATAGAAAATGACTGCATCAACCTTGCCTGCTTCAGCATCCGTAACAAATCCCGCCATGACCTCATCATTCCCCTGACGATAGTTGAGCGGCATATTCGGGAGGATAGTTGAACCATAGTTGCCAAGCAGATCATTGATCGCATTCACAACTACCTGAACAGCCCTGTTATTTGACTTGGATACAACCAGCGAGTTTCCGGCGCCGGCAGCCAAAAGATCTTCTGCGGCCTTTTCAAGATTTGCTATGTTTTCGATACCTGCATTGAGTGCACCCTTTCCGGATTTGGCCGCCAGCAGATTGTAAAGTTGTGCGATAACAAGTCCCGATTGAGACGGCCTTATGGCAGTGCGATAATCCGCGTTCGCGCCAGTCATTGAAAGATTGCTTTCAAACTGATAGTGACGGGACATTTCGCGGTGTTCTTCATCAATCTTGCGATTGACAGCATACCCTTTTGCAAACTCGATCGGCGCCAGCCACGTCCCAAGAAAATCAGCGCCGAAGCTTACGATCACCTTGGCCTTGCTGAAGTCATAGGAAGGAATAAACCCTGAACCAAAAGACTCCTCGTTTGCTTTCCACATCCCGTAATAAGAAACGGGATCATACTGAATATGCTGAGTGGATGGATATTTAGCCTTGAATTTTTCAATCACCGCCTTGGTACTGGGACTGATAATGCTCCCGCTTACCAACCTGATTGATTTCGCGTTAGCAAGACCTTCTGTAATGGCCTTATCAAGATCCTCCCATGCAATGTCCTTATCTCCAGCCTTGGGACCGCGAAGGCGATAGTTGTCGTAAAGTGACAATACAGAAGCTTCAACCTGAGCGGTTGTGCCTCCTTTGGATACGCTCGAGTTTGTGTTACCTTCAATTTTAATAGGACGGCCTTCACGCGTCTTTACCACGATGCTGCAATAGTCGCCACCATTCACATAAGTGGATGCGTAGTAGTTTGCAATGCCGGGATCAACATCCAAGGGCTTGTTCACATAAGGAATGGCTTTGCGGATAGGCGCCTCGCATGCAGCCAGGGATACGGCGGCCACGCTGAAGCCCATCATTTTCAGAAAATCGCGTCTGGAATGACCAGGATCTTCTTCCGCACCAAGGTTGACAAACTCCTTGTCCGCATTCTTGATGTAGGCAGGATCGTTCTTCAACTGCTCAAGTCCTTTCCAATATGTCTTATTAATAGTCCCCATAAAATTGGTTCGGTCCTTTATATTATTGTCCTCAAAATCTTGTATTCAAAAAACTGTAGCTGTTCAAGGGCCTGTCAGTAGTGACACTTTGAACATTCGAGTCCACCGATATCTTCAACCTTCATCGGCTTCTTGCTGTTATGCAACTCAAGCAACTTGTCATAGTAAGCGTTGCCCTTCGTATTTACGTCTGTCTTGCGGTGACAGTCAATGCACCATCCCATCGTGAGGAGTGAATATTGTTTAACCACATCCATTTCCTTAATGGGACCATGACAGGTCTCACAGGCAATGCCTCCGACATTAACGTGCTGTGAGTGATTGAAGTAAGCCAGGTCGGGCAGATTGTGAATCCTCACCCACTCGATCGGCTTGGTCACACCCGAGTAAGTTGACGTCATAGGGTCAAATCCTACGGCAGCGTAGATTTTTGCTATCTCACCTTCTCCGGTTATCGTGCCGGATTTGATTTGGGTATGGCAATTCATACAGATGTTGGGCGAAGGAATATTCGCCTGCTTGCCTTTCATAACTCCTGTATGGCAATACTTGCACTCAATCTCGTACTGGCCTGCGTGAATCTTGTGTGAAAATGCAATGGGCTGCTTGGGCTGATAGCCCTTTTGCACCCCGATGCTGTATAGACCATCGATCACTCCTTTGAAAGCTATCATTCCAACAATAAATACCACGAGGAAGATGAATCCGGGGCTGCTGGTTACAGATCCAAAAGAAATCGGCGAGTTAACCACTTCGCGATCCTCCTCCGACATTTGCTTCTGATCCAGGAATCTGCGCAATGCATTGACAATGAGCACCAGAATGACCACGAGGATGATCAGGATGACCACCATGCCAATCAGGATTGCATTCACATATCCCGAAGGCACTCCTCCTCCGCCGCCACCCTGTCCTGCAGGGGATGCCGTTGTTGCAACTACATCAGCCTTGGCTCCCTCCGCCTTAATGTAAGCCAATACATTCATGATCTGAGCATCGGTATAGCTCGTAAACGCCGTCATCTGACTCTTGGCGTTCTCATTATATATCTTGTTGGCATACTCATCGCCGCTGGCGATGACCTTAGCTGAGTTTCGCACCCAATTCTTAATCCAGTCGATGGATGGTGCCCGCTTTTCAACATCTTTCAATGCGGGTCCGATCAGTTTTTCTTTCACCCTGTGACAGGTCTTGCAGTCAGCCTTGAAAAGAGCCTCACCGGCACTAATGGCAGCCGGATCAGTAGAGATTTCCTGGGCCTGAGCGTTAAGTGTGATAAGAAAAAAGAGCAGTGCGGACGTAATACAATTGGTGAAACAGGACATCAAGCGCTTCATCATGTGGTTTAGGATTCCGCCTTTTATACGGAGGTGCACAAATCTACGAGCCCATGTCATTTTTTCAAACTTATTTTTGGTTTGTTGACCTGACAACATGGCCCCCGGAATGATGTGTACAAAACTCATCACATGCCCAACCTAACCACCCCAGGAACTTAGAGTTTAGAATGAATTTAAATTGCCTAAATTCGGCAAAATGCGGTCAAATGACGCCATTTGAATATGTTTCAGTACTAATCTCCATCATACTGGGACTTGGTATAACGCAAATCATGACAGGCCTCGCAGATCTGGTACACCAGTGGGGCCGAGTCAAACTCTATACACCGCACACCATCTGGATCCTCATGACTTTTGTGCTTCACATTCAGGAATGGTGGATTACTTATCAACTCCGTACAGTCAATTCCTGGCCACTACTTTTGTTTCTGTTCATGATTCTCTACCCGGTCAGTCTTTTTATCCTGGCTAGAATTCTATTTCCATCTGTTATCGGTGACGATGGTGTAAACCTTCAAACCTTTTTCAGATTAAACAGGCGTAAATTCTACCTGATAACTATAGTATTGGCCATCCTTTCTATAGGATCGAACTCTATTATATATGGAGTGAAGCTGGATCAACTGGTTCAGGTATCCCTGATTCTCGTACTGGGGTGGGTTTCACATAGAAATTACCCGGACGACAAGTTCCACTCACGGTTGGCCTGGCTCCTCCTTTTGGCACTCTGCCTGAGTATCGGTATCAATTGGGAAGAATGGCAGATCGCCGGTTAGCTTCAACAGAAATCAATAATCCGTTTTCCCGCACAAAGAGAAATAGGAAATTGCATTTTCAACAAGATCCGCATGTCAACATTTATTCCCGGAACTCCAGTGACCGGTCACAACTTTCCATCTCTCGCAAAAGGGGATCACGTTGTAGTCGTAGGTGCAGGGGCATTCGGAGGATGGACTTCGTTGTACCTCCGGCGCAGAGGTTGCAAGGTCACTCTGATTGATGCCTGGGGACCCGGGCATGCCAGAGGCACATCAGGAGACGAGACACGGGTTATCCGTACAGCGTATGGATCCAATGAGTTCTACTTCAACATGGCATTCAAAGCCATCCAACTTTGGAAGGAGTATGAGAAGTTGTGGAACCGTAAACTCTTTTATACAAATGGTGTCCTCTGGTTCTGCTATGAAAATCACGTGCCACTGGTCGATGACTCTCAGCGGCTGGCCACTGCTATGGGGCGACCTTATGAATATCTTTCAATTTCAGAACTAAAAAAGCGTGTTCCAGTTGCAGACGTATCAGGTTTGACCCACGCCTGGCTTGACCGGGACGGAGGCTACCTGAAAGCCCGGGAAAGTTGCCGGCTGGTTGCAGAGATGTTTGTTCGAGATGGTGGTGAGTACATTCAGTCCCGTGCACTGCCTGGCGACATCCGGTACGGAGCTATGGAAAGTCTGCAACTTTCAGATGGTAGTGTATTTAATGCAGATGCTTACGTTTTCGCATGCGGCGCATGGCTGCCAAAAGTCTTTCCCGAAATTCTCGGACAAAAAATTACCGTAACCAAACAGGAAGTCTTTTACTTGTCCCCTCCTGCCGGGGATGCTGCCAGCTACGAGGAGATTCCCGCATGGATAGACGCTGATGGCACAGACTATTACTATGGAATTCCTGGAAACATGCACCGGGGATTCAAAGTTGGGTTGGATCGTCGTGGACCTGTATTTGATCCGGAAACAGGTGACCGTTTTCCCTCGACCGAGATTTTCTCTGGCATCAGGAAATTTCTTGCCAAGCGCTTTCCATCACTTCAGCATGCTCCACTGACAGAAAGCCGGGTTTGCGCCTACGAAAGCACCGCAGATGGCAATTTTATTTTTGAGCCGCATCCTGAGGCAAGAAACGTGGTCCTTCTCGGAGGAGGATCAGGACATGGATTCAAGCACGGGCCCGCACTCGGAGAGTGGGTAACACAAACCCTGCTTCACTGACTACTTGTCGACAGAAAACTTGTAAATAGTTTTCTGGCGATACATCTCTCCAGGCTTCAGGATGGTTGACGGGAAGTTCTTATGATTGGGTGAATCAGGGTAGTGCTGCGCCTCGAGACAAAATGCAGAGCGGAACTGGTAAGGTATGCCCCCTTTCCCGACATCCTTCCCGTCCAGAAAATTTCCTGAATAGAACTGGAGTCCCGGCTCGGTCGTCCACACATCCATAACCCTGCCGGACACCGGTTCATGAACAGCTGCCGCGAGCATCAGGTTGTTATCCTTTCTTCTCAGCACAAAGTTGTGGTCATATCCTTTCCCAAACTTCAATTGCTCATCGTTCTGATCGATACGCTCACCAATGGCTACAGGTTTTGAGAAGTCAAATGGAGTTCCCTTAACCGATTTCAACTCGCCGGTGGGTATAAGGCCGGCATCCACTGGCGTGAACTGATCGGCGTTGATCATGATGGTATGACCAAGGATATCCTTCGTTGGATCCCCGGTCAGGTTAAAGAATGAATGATGGCTCAGGTTTATGACCGTGGTCTTGTCGGTGCTTGCTTCATAATCGATGACGAGTTCATCCTTTTCCGTAAGGGTATAGGTAACCTTGACTATGAGATTTCCAGGGTAGCCCTCCTCGCCATTATGACTTTCATAATAAAGATCCAGTTTCTGGCCATCCTTTGATTTTCCCGGGACTACTTTCCAGAAGACATTGTGAAAGCCCCCTGGTCCGCCGTGAAGAGAGTTACCATTGTTATTCTTGGTTAGCAGATATGTCACGCCGTCCAGTTCAAACAACCCCTTTCCAATGCGATTGCCATACCTCCCGATGAGGGCCCCGAAATAAGGGTTCCCTTTCAAATAAGAATTAGGATCATCATACCCAAGTACAACGTCACCCAATTTCCCGGTTCTGTCAGGCACCAGCAAGGATATTACTTTGCCGCCAAACTCCGTCACCTTAATCTTGACCCCATGAGCATTGGTCAAGGTGTACACCTGTGGTGTTTGAACTTTAGTTTCGGCAGCAACAGCACCGCTGTCAGGTGGATTGGAGGTGACACTGTCGGCGGCCGGTTGAGAGGTCATAGGCTTGTCGGTTTTTCGGGCAGTACAACCTGCGATGAGTACCATGCAGATCAGGGGCAGTATTTTGTTCATGACGAAAGATAAATAAAAGTTCAGAGCGAGTGCGTCCGTTACACATTGCCTGGGGAAGATTGATGCTTCCGTCCAGCACCCAAATTTACCACTATATGAATTGAGTTGATTACTGATAAAATTTCGAAATTCGACTGGCATTGGACGGGTATGAAACGAGGGATGATTGTGCTGTTTCTGGCATTGACGCCACTTTTGCGGTGTGCTGCTCAATCCCTTCTTATCCCCATGGATGAAACTCAAAAGAATCACCTTAAAGCCTACGGCCTTGCTTTTCAGGCGCTAAGGAACGGCGAAAATATTGACTGGCTCCTGAACTACAGGGGCGGAAGTTTTCTCCTCCGCTATGACCCCAAACTGCAAAACGAAGGAGTGGTGAGGGGTATCTCGGTGCAGTTGCTACATGATCATGAAGTAAATGCCATTCTCAGGGAAATATCACAACCGGAAGTCAATATGACGGTGGTGAAATTGGAGCGGGCCCCGAGGATCGCTGTTTACTCTCCGAAGAATGGACTGATTGCCGATGAGACCGATGCGGTGATTACGGTACTTGATTATGCCGAGATTCCCTATACCATCCTTTATGATGAGGAAGTACTACACGACAATCTTGCCCGTTATGACTGGCTTCACTTACACCATGAAGACTTTACCGGACAGTACGGAAGATTTCTGAGGCGCGAATCTGCGGCACTCGAAATGGAATTGCAGAAGACAACAGCCTCCCAGTTCGGGTACGCCAAGGTATCAGCGATGAAGCTGGATGTGGCCCGCAAGATCAAGGCGTTCTGCGCCGGGGGAGGCTACCTGTTTGCCATGTGTTCCGGTGCGGAAACCTTTGATATCGCGCTCGCGGCCGAAGGCATTGATATTAACGAAAGCATGTACGACGGTGATGATGCAGATGAAGATGCCCAATCCCGCCTTGATTTTACGAAGACCCTCGCGTTTCACAACTTCAGCCTTGAACCTGGAAACAGCAGGAAGTTCTCTGATATCAATACCGGGCGTCCCGATTTCTTCGAACTGGAAAAGGATTATTTCACTCTCTTTGAATTTTCAGCAAAGTGGGATCTCATCCCCTCGATTCTCAATCAAAATCACCGCCACACGATCAAGGAATTCATGGGTCAGACCAGCGCATTCAGCAAATTTACGGTGAAACATGAGGTCACAATTTTGGGGGAGAACAGCAGCTCCGGCAACGTCCGTTACATCTATGGTGAATTGGGAAAAGGGCACTGGACTTTTTACAGCGGACATGATCCTGAAGGATCTCCAGGCAGAAGGCGTCAGCCGACCGATCTCAATCTTTATCCACATTCACCAGGGTACCGTCTCATACTAAACAATGTCCTCTTTCCGTCTGCCCGGAAAAAGAAACAGAAGACATAGCAGTCGAAAAGTGATGCGGTTACAAAATTCTTTTTGTAGCCAACAAATTCTATATTGGACAGTAACACCTCACCCCTGTTGTTCATGTTCACTCATTCGAACATCAAATCAAGTCTGCTGGTCATTCTGGTAATTCTTTTTACTGACTGCTTGGGTCAGGATATGAAGACCCTGACAGACATGGAGAAGCAACGAATTGAAGCCATCGAAGCCCGTGCTTTTGATTTCGTTGCGGGACTATATGACGAGAACTACCACGGCGTAACAGGTTCCGGCAAACTGGTGAACAAGACCGACATGATGGAAATGATCAAGTCGAACAATCCCCACATTCATTTCTCCACAGAAGACGTGAAAGTCGACATATATGATCGTATTGCGCTGGTCCGCGGGCGGCAGCTCAGCAAGAGCAAAATGGGTTCCGTCATCGGCCAGCTCAGATACCTGCTGGTGCTGGCTAAACACGACGACCGATGGCAGATCATTGAATCGCAGGAGACCATTATTGTTGAGTAGGATTGGGTAACCTCATGGGCCGGGCTTCCGTTAGAGGCTTAGACCATTATGCAATGAAAAAGATCGACATCCTTAACTTCATTACCAACTTCCGACAATCTCCAAATGATGTCAAAACGCACGATGAACTGGTAGCGCATCTGGGAAAACAAAACGAGGCTGTCATGGATGGCATGATCCGCGAGATGAAACAGCTAGGTGTATTGAAGGAAGTAGAGAAGAATGGCACCAGGGCCTATCAGGTGGCCAAGAAATAAGCCAGAACAACGAGCGCAAACCATTGCGGAGAGAGAACTTTCCGATGCCCGGGGAGGTCATTGGTTTTCATAACCATTTGGATTAAGTTTCACGCCTTAAACTTAATTCGTTCAATCCAATGTCAAGTATTCTTTCCAAAGGCACCATCGGCATCCTTACTGGTGGTGGTGATGTGCCCGGGCTCAACCCTGCTATTCGTGCAGTGACTGTAAGAGCCATCCGTGAGGGTTTCAAAGTTATCGGTATCCGCAGAGGATGGGCAGGTCTTATCGACATGGTCCGCGATGAAAAATATGACAACAGCAACAACTTCATGGAACTGCCCCGCCATGTAGTGGATCGCGCCGCAAGAACCGGTGGTACTTTTCTGCATTCATCCCGGACACGTCCAAGCCATGTGGCCCTGAGCCGTGTTCCTGATCATCTGAAAGATTTGTACAAGGAAAAGACCAACGATCTGACAAAAGAGGTGATCAAGAATCTGGAGTGGCTGGGCATTGATTGTCTGATCGCCATTGGGGGCGATGACACCCTCAGCTACGCAGTCCATCTTGGCAAACAGGGTGTGAAGGTGAATGCCATTCCAAAAACCATGGATAATGATGTTCCAGGTACCGACTATTGCATTGGCTTCAGTACGTGTGTCACAAGAACCATTCATTTAACCAACAGCCTGCGCACGTCGGCAGGCTCACATGAACGATTCATGGTGCTCGAGGTATTTGGACGGTACGCCGGATTCACAGCGATGGTCCCCACCATGGCAGGCGCAGCACACCGCTGCCTGATTCCTGAACATCCATTCAATATTGAAAAGTTGACTGATCTGCTCACGCAGGACCGCAGGGAGAACCCCAGCAACTATTCGATTTGCATGGTCTCGGAAGGTGCCACATTTGAAGGAGGAGAAATGCAGTTTGAAGGTGCAGAAAAAGATGCCTACGGCCATGCGAAACTGGGTGGCATCGGCGACATGGTTTCAGCCAAACTGAAAGAGCTTTCGCCTAAATACAACAATGGAAGAACTATTGAAGTCATCAATCAGAAGCTGGGCTACCTTGTTCGCTGCGGAGATCCGGACGCGATAGACTCCATCGTTCCCATGGCATTTGGCACGATGGCATTGGATCTCATCCTGAAAGGGTTGTACGGCAGGCTGGTCGTGCTGCAAAACGGACGCTATGACCATGTTCCTATTGAAGTGGTGACCAGCAAGAAGAAACTGGTCAACGTTGCCAAACACTATGATGTTGAGCGCCTGCACCCGATCTATCAGGATTTTGAAATGCTGCCATTGTTTATAATGGCAAACGATTGACCCTCCAGGTTGGTAAACCAATCTCAGATACTTTGAAATCTTTTGAGGCCGTCAGGATATACCTGGCGGCCTTTTTCTTTGTCAGTCCTCCTATATTTAGGGCATCATAATCCCATGTACAACTACCCTCCCGGCTACTCCTTTCTTGGCACGTACAAGCGCGCGCTGGAGGCTGTCCGCAGTCCGCTGGAAACCATACAGGATAGCGTGCGCCTTTACGGCGACACTTATTCAGTGGCAGCAGGATTCAAGAGCAGGATGATGCTTACACAGAATCCTGAGTTCATCGACTACATACTCCGGAAAAATCAGAAGAACTACTATAAGTCAAAGTGGGTGACAGAAAAGCTGGCGCGGTTTATTGGCAATGGCCTCCTTACCTCCAATGGCGCCTACTGGCTCAGGCAACGAAGATTGATTCAACCGGGATTTCATCATCAGAAGATTCAGGGTCTCCACAGCATCATGAAAGAGACCATCGATGAATTCCTTCATCGCTTCCCTGTGGACCAGAGAGTCGACGTATTTCCGCTCACCAACAGGCTGGCTTTCGACGTCGTCATGAATACATTGTTTGATGTTGAACTTCCCCCTGCCGTCATTGAGGAACTTGGCAGGGCAATCGGCGAGATACAGGAATTCGTCATTGCTGATATCAGGCAACCCTGGAAGAGCTGGTGGTTCGAGTTGTCGGGACAGGTTGCACGCAACAAGGAGAAATCCGGAAGAACGCGGGCCATTCTGCGCAAAGTGATGCAGGAAAGGAAGTCTTCAGGAATCAAGTACAATGACCTGCTGGATATGCTTCTGGATGCGAGGTATGAAGATACCGGTGAGGGCATGTCCGAAGATCAGGTACTTGATGAAATACTTATCCTATTCATTGCAGGACATGAAACCACAGGCAATGCACTGGCGTGGACTCTCTACCTGTTAGCCACTCACCCAACGGTACTTCAAAAACTAAGAGAGATCAGCAGAAACTTGTCCATCTCTGAAACGGTTTCGCATCCCTACATCATGGCCGTGATCAACGAGTCAATGAGACTCTATCCTCCTGCATGGGCTTTTGACAGGGTATCGCTTGAAGACGATTCCTTTGGCGAATACAATTATCCTGGCGGAACCATCATCGCTTTGTTTATATATGGTCTCCATCGCTCAGAGAAATACTGGGAAGACCCACTGTCTTTCAATCCTGAAAAATTCATGAGCGAACATGCAAAGGACACCGGCAAAGCCTTCTTCCCTTTCGGGGGTGGTCCCCGGCTCTGCATCGGAAATGGGTTTGCCATGAACGAAATGGCGCTTTTCCTGCAGGCTTTTGT
>JBDHXU010000024.1:0-37976 GCA_039810905.1 Cyclobacteriaceae bacterium
CTTGAGCATTACTTACAATCGCTACGGATCAAACAGGAAATAAATGACGAGTCCGATCTGATCGTTCTTTACACTGACATCGGACTATGTTATAATGAAATGCACAGCTATGACCGTGCCCAGAAATACTTTGAGATGGCTCTCAAGAAGTGTGGGTCAGCATGTGGAAACGACGCAGTCATGCAGGCTGAGTTCGGCCTGGGAAACGCATTATTGGCTAAGAAGAAATTCGGTGATGCAATTCCACACTATGAGAAGTCCCTGGGTATTTCTTCAAAGCTGGAGGATGGCAGGTATACTACCGAAAGCTATCTCGCTCTTGGGAAGATTTCAGTTAACATGGGCGATTTAGCCAGGACCGAGTACTACCTCGAACAATTGGATAAAATGAAGGAGAAGGACCAGTACAAGGAACTCCTCAAGAGTTATTACAGGCTTCAGGCCGATTACTACGCAGGTCTCGGGAACTTTGAGAAGTCCAATTTCTATCTAAGAAAAGTCCAGGAGCAGACAGACAGTATTTTTAGCGCTTCTGTCATTAGAAATATAAGTAAAGTTCAAGCCAAGATGGATCAGCGGGAGAACCTCCGGATTATCGCGGCGCAGGATGAAGTGTTGCGATTGAATGAAGAGCGGATCCGCCAGCAGCGCACCCTGAACTGGCTGCTCATTTTTATAGTGGCGTCTACAACCGTGTCAGGGTACACGATCTATCGTAACTATAAGAAAATCAGGGCCGTAAACAACGATTTAGCCACAGCAAAGAGGGTAATCGAGGAGCAGAATCAAATGCTGGACAAGCAGGTGCAGGAAAAGACGATGGAACTGCAATTAACCAATGAAACGCTGCAGAAAGTCAACGAGGAACTGGACAACTTCATCTATAAGACCTCTCATGATATCAGGGGACCCCTGGCCAGCCTGAAGGGTATTGTCAACCTCGCCATTATGGACGTCAAGGACGACAGGGCGCTCAATTATCTTCATAAGCTTGATCTCACTGCCGAACGGTTGAACATGATTCTCACCCGCCTGCTCATCGTTAACCGGATCAACCATGCAGAATTGAGACCGGAACCTATTCACTTTGAGCCGATCATCCAGGAGATATTGCTGCTTGAAATGAAGAAAGGAGTGCCTTCCAAGATCCGGATCGACTATGAGGTGGATCATACGATAAGGTTTGTGTCAGACCGGGAAATGGTGCGGCTTATACTGGAGAACCTGATCGATAATGCGGTCAAGTTCTACAATGAATCGGAACGCATTGATTCATTTGTCCACATCTCGGTCCGCAACATGACTGACAGGGTTATCGTATCCGTGCGCGACAATGGAGTTGGGGTCTCGGAGGTGAACCGCGAGAAAATCTTCCAGATGTTTGTCCGGGCATCAGAGCGATCCGAAACGGGGGGCATTGGCCTTTATCTCGCAAAGATCGCCACAGAAAAACTGTTTGGAGAGATCAGCCTGCATTCAGCAGAGAAATTGACAGAGTTTCAGGTTGCATTCCCTGTCGATTTGCAAGTCGTACTTGAAAAGAAGCGGCGTGAAAAAGTATCAAGGGAAGTGCGCCACGACCTTAATGTCCTGACTGCCACTGAGGTCTCCCCAAAGTCCTCCTGATTAGGGGATAGCTTCATCTGCTGACCACATTGGAATAAGTGAATTACGTTTGCGGATTTTTGCATAAGGGTAACATCCAGATGACCCTTGTTACCTTAACAAACCTTAATTTTGCAACCTTTGGAGATGCACCTGATTATTTTGGCTTCAATGCCTATGATGTATGAAAAGACGTGAAATTGAAGTCGCGCAACAGAAGCAATTGGTTCCTCAGTTAGTTGAAGCAAGATGAAGGAAGGAAAAGACATTAAGAGATATACCATTACAGCGGCACTGCCTTATGCCAATGGACCCAAGCATATTGGTCACCTCGCAGGTGCCTATATACCCGCTGATGTATATGTAAGGTTTTTACGGCTTTTTAAAAAAAATGTGCTTTTCGTCTGTGGAAGCGATGAACACGGCACTGCCATACCAAATCAGGCACTCAAAGAGGGTACAACATCGACGAAGATCATTGACAAATACCATGCCCTTATCAGGGATTGTCTCTATAAGATGGGCATATCTTTCGATGTCTATCACAGGACCAGTGAGCCTATTCACCACAAAACCTCCCAGGAGCTTTTTCTCAACTTGTATAAGAAGGGGCTATTGACCGAAGAGACTTCTGAGCAATATTTTGACCCCAAGGCAAATGTCTTTCTGGCAGATCGCTATATACAGGGAACCTGCCCGAAATGCGGAAACCCAAATGCCTATGGAGATCAATGTGAAAAGTGCGGTTCTACGCTAAGTCCGAGGGAACTGATTAATCCAAGGTCTACCTTGTCTGGCGACGTGCCGGTTCTGAAACCTACTAAACATTGGTACTTGCCCTTACAGCAGTATGAGGATTGGCTTCGTAAGTGGGTGCTGGAATCACATGCCGGTGATTGGAAGCCAAACGTATACGGCCAGTGCAAAAGCTGGATCGATGCCGGCCTGCAGCCCCGCGCCATGACCCGTGACCTCGACTGGGGAATCAAAGTGCCGCTTCCAAATGCCGAGGGGAAGGTTCTTTATGTATGGTTTGATGCGCCCATAGGCTATATCTCGGCCACCCGCGCTTTCTTCCAGGAAATGGCTGATGGGAAGCTGGAGTATGCTACGCCTCAACGGGATTTTGGAAAAGTGAAGCCGGAGGACTGGAAGCCTTACTGGCAGTCAGGTGAAACCAAATTGGTGCACTTTATCGGTAAGGATAACATTGTCTTTCATTGTATCATTTTCCCCGTAATGCTGCATGCTTCCGGTGAATACATCCTGCCTGATAATGTCCCGGCCAATGAATTTATGAACCTGGAAGGGGACAAGATGTCCACAAGCAGGGGATGGTCTATTGAGATGCACGACTATTTAGCTGAGTTCCCGGACAAGCCAGATGTGTTGCGTTATGCGCTGCTGACGAATCTGCCTGAAACAAAGGACAGTGAGTTCACATGGAAGGATTTCCAATCCAAGAATAACAATGAATTGGTTGCGATCTTCGGCAATTTTGTAAACCGTGCATTGGTGTTGACAGAAAAGTACTTTGGAGACAAGGTTCCGGCTCGCGGAATGCTGAACAGCACCGATGAAGCGTTGATTGCAGAAGTAAAGGAATTCCCCGGGCGAATTGCAGCTGCAATAGAATCATACAAGTTCAGGGAGGCAACGGCGTTGCTGATGGACCTGGCCCGTACCGGAAACAAATATCTTGCTGAAACGGAACCATGGAAAGTGGTGAAGACTGATATGGCAAGGGTCTCTACCATCCTTAACCTCGTTTTGCATGTATCTGCCAATCTTGCCATACTGGCCGAACCGTTTCTGCCTTTTTCGTCGAAGAAACTCAAGCGTATGCTGCAACTAAAAGACCTGCAATGGACTGACACCGGGTCTGTTGAACTTTTGCCTGCAGGCCATGTCCTGGGCAGCGCATCATTGCTTTTTGAAAAAATTGAAGACACTGTTATTGAAGCCCAAATCAAGAAGCTTATGGATACAAAATTGCCACCAGTTGCAACCACAGCGTCGAAACCACTGAAGCCGACAGTGTCCATTGATGACTTTGCCAAACTGGATATCCGCATCGGTAAGGTCGTGGCTGCGGAGAAGATGGAAAAATCCAACAAGTTGCTGAAACTCACCATCAACAGTGGATTGGACACCCGGATCATTCTCAGCGGGATAGCCCAACATTACACCCCTGAAGAATTGGTGGGCAAACAAGTGACCTTTATTGCAAATCTGGCACCCAGAAAGATGATGGGGCTGGAATCTCAGGGAATGATTCTTTCAGCAGAAAACACCGACGGCAAGTTAAAATTGCTGTTCCCTGCCGGCGAAGTTGACCCTGGGTCAACCGTAAGCTAGCGGCCGGAATACCTATTTGGTATTGTGGAAATTCATGGCCCGCTCAATCCCTATCGTGCAGAACGCAAGAATGGCTTCACAGGCTTTGTCCATAATGGATGGTAAAGCGTCAAATTCCTCTTGCTCAAACCTGCTCAGGACATAATCCACTTGTTGTCCCTTGGAGTAATTGCTGCCGATGCCCATCCGGAGTCTGGCATAATCTTGACCGCCAAGCAGATCTTCGATATTCTTCAGTCCGTTGTGGCCTGCTGAGCTGCCCTTTGCACGCATCCGCTGCATGCCGAAAGGGAGGGCAATATCGTCCACCACAACCAGCAGGTTTTCCCTGAGGATCTTCAGATCCTGGAGCCAATAGGATACGGCCTTCCCGCTGAGATTCATGTAAGTGTTGGGCTTGATGAGATGTATTGTTTTCCCCCTGGTGCGGAACTCTGCGCGGTCGGCGAGCCGCTGCGTGGAAAAAGTTGTTTCATGTTTTTCTGCCAGCCTGTCCAAAGTCAGGAACCCGATGTTATGCCGGGTGAGTTCGTATTCAGGACCTGGGTTGCCAAGACCGGCAATAAGGAATTTCATTGATGTGTGGATAACGGCTAGCTTGATTCCGGATTTTGTCGCGCTAAGTTAAGGGATTGAGAATCAAGATGGGTTTACCCGCCAGTAAGGAATGCCCATAAAAAAGGGCTGTCTCAAAAGTGAGACAGCCCTTCATTGTAAGGTTGAAGAGTGCTATTTCTTCTTGCCTTCGTCTTTCTTGGGAGCTTCACCGGCTTTTTTCGCATCGGCACCGGCAGCTGGAGCAGCGCCCGCAGTGGGAGCGGCAGCACCGGCAGCAGGAGCGGCACCTTCAGCAGGTGCAGCTGCGGCGGCCTCAGCGGCTTTGGCAGCATCTTCAGCAGCCATCTTAGCAGCACGGGGAACTTCCACCACGGCGATAGAAGCCTGTGGCGGATCTGCAAACTGCAGGTTGGCGATCTTCACATCAGCCACTTTTATGGCATGGTGGAAGTCAAGCTCCGAACAGTCGATATCCAGGTGATCCGGCATATCCTTGGGAAAGGCAATTACTTTCAGTGCAGCGCGTTTGCGAACCAGTGTACCACCCTTTGCCACGCCCGGAGCCTGTCCGACGAGACGGGTAGGAATATCCATCTTGATCTTGCGGTCTTCACTGATCCTCAGGAAGTCCACATGGAGAATGATTTCGCTGACAGGATGGAACTGAACTTCCTGCATGATGGCCTGGCACTCTTCACCCTCTATGTTCAGGTGAACAAAGTGAGCCTCATTGGTGTACACAAGGTCGCGGAACAGGATGACGGGAGAATAGAAATGAATCTGCTCTCCACCTCCATAGAGTACACAAGGAACATTTCCCTCCTGACGGATTTTTTCAGCATCCGACTTGCCGAGATTTGCTCTTCGATACCCTATAATCTCAACAGTTTTCATAAAAGATATAGTTAATAGTTTGAATTTGGTTACAACTTGATAAACAATGAGCTGATTGATTCATGATCATGAATTTTCCTGATAGCCTTCGCAAATAGATTGGAAACAGTCAGGACTTTGATCTTGCTGATCTGCTTCTTCAGCGGAATCGTGTCAGAAACAACAATCTCTTCCAGGGCCGAGTTTTCTATGTTTTCGTATGCGGTTCCGCTCAATACCGGATGGGTGCAGACGGCCCTTACAGAATTGGCGCCTTTCTCTTTGAGGAGCCCGGCGGCCTTGCAAATGGTACCGGCAGTATCAACAAGATCATCGACCAGGATTACATCCTTGCCTTCCACCTCGCCAATGAGTCGCATGGATTCCACCTTGTTGGCCTCCTTCCGGTACTTATCGCATACGGCAAGATCAGCATTGAAGTATTTGGCGAAATAACGTGCACGCTTGATTCCACCAACATCGGGAGAGGCAAACATGATGTTTTCCAACCCGAGCGTCTTCAGGTAAGGAATGAAAATGTATGCGCCATCCAGGTGATCAAGTGGAATGTCGAAAAAGCCCTGAATCTGATCGGCATGCAGGTCGCAGGTCATAATCCGGTTGGCTCCGGCAGCAGAAATCAGATTGGCAATCATCTTGGCGGCAATGGCCACCCTGGGCTTGTCCTTGCGATCCTGTCGGGCATAGCCGAAATAAGGAATGATGACATTGACGTTAGTGGCACTGGCTCTCTTGGCCGCGTCAATCATCAAAAGCATTTCCATGAAATTGTCGGCAGGGGCGAATGTAGACTGGATGATGAATACGTCATGTCCACGCACCGATTCTGTGAGAAAAGGCGACATTTCCCCGTCACTGAAGAGCTGGTAATTCACCTCTCCAAGCGATTCCCCATAGGCCTGGGCGATTTTATCTGCCAGGTATTGGGTAGCTCTTCCGGAAAATAACTTGACCGCCATGAGATGAACATAATTCCCGCACAGCGGGGTTAACTGTTGCCCGACCAGGGCTCGAACCTGGACTTTCTTGAATCAAAATCAAGCGTGTTGCCAGTTACACCATCGGGCAATACCTCCCTTAAAACAGCTTCCTGACGTAACAGGCGCGATTTTGGGTGGGCAAAGGTAGGATTATATTTAATAAAGAAAAACGCCGGGAATAGGGAATTTGTCCCTAAAGTCCCTTGTCTTCTACAGGTGGAGCACCTTCGATAAATCCGTCCGCCCAGAAGCGATATTTATCCAGAATGGAAATAACCGCATTCTTCAAATGCCGGTTGTTATTGAAATCAATGTTGCCATAAAATGTTGTGGCGTATCCCTGCCAGATAGAGCGGTTTTGTCGCCGATCAAAGAATTGAATGAGAAGTGTGCCTGTCTTTAAATTGAACTTTTGCTGATCGTAGTTAAGATTCTCATTCTGAGTCTTCACCCATTCTTCAATGTCTGGTTGGTTATAGCCATTGAACTTAAGGCTGTCCCTGTACATTTTGAAGGCTATGATAAGATGTGGTTTGTTTTCTACCTGCTTGTAGCCAAGAAAGCGCATTCTGGACACGATGGACTTCTCAATGACATTGTTCATCATGCTGGAATCTTCCAGTCCCACCGGTTTCATTATTTCAAAGGTCCTGTACCTTTTGAAATTACCCCGGTAGCTGTAGTCGTATTCTACAGGGAGTTCCTTGTATCCAAGACAGGAAGACATTAATATCACCAAAAACAGGGGAGCGTAACCTTGCCTCATGATTGGGGACTATTGAGTTGAACCAGAATTTAGTTTAGTTGATACAAAATACAAATTCCTTGATCAAAACTTAAATTTACCCCTCAGCCTGTACTGTTACAGGCTATTTTCGTCACGCACTCATGTTTTCTTAACCAAATAATACCAAAACAAGTTCTGTGGAAGCATTCAAATCCATTGTTTCATCGCGCTTCAGCATATATAACAGCCTGTTTCTGGACCTTCCTTTCCAGAATATCAGCCGGACTGGAAATTTTCTGCCCCTGCTTCAAATGGCCTGCGAAGAGGGATATGCAAGGGGCCTGAATCCCGAAGAGATTATCACGCAGTTTTTCAACGACTATTATCCAGGCTCATCCTCCGACTTGAAGTTCGACTTTCTTTTCAGGGTGATCCAATACATAGAACGGCAGGTCGTATTGTTTGACTCGATCGAGGATAGCTCCTTTGAACAGATCAATAATCTTCGGGGTAAGGGATCTGTTCCGGCACTGCTCCTGCGAGCGGATGCGGAGGGAAAGAATGAAGCGCTTAAGAAAGCACTGGAAGACTTTTCCATCCGCGTGGTATTAACCGCGCATCCAACCCAATTCTATCCGGGCCACGTATTGGCCATTCTGACAGATATGGAAGAAGCTATCCGGAAGAATGATCTGGCGCAAATCAATCTGCTTCTTCAGCAACTGGGGAAGACAGGATTCATCAATAAACAGAAACCCACTCCCTTTGATGAGGCGGTGAGCCTTTGCTGGTACCTTGAGAATGTATTCTACCACTCTGCTCCTGCCATTATATCTCAGTTCATGCAGGGCCTCTCAATTCCCCTGGAATTGTGGAAAAATAACAGGCTGATCACTATTGGATTTTGGCCAGGAGGTGACCGTGATGGCAACCCTTTCGTAACAACAGACATTACTCTTCAGGTGGTTCAGCGGCTGAGACAGGGGATACTGCGGAATTACTATCAGGATGTTCGTCAGCTCAAAAGGCGTTTCACTTTTGAGGGAGTCGAGATCTTGATCCAGCAGATTGAACGAAAGCTGTACAACACTCTGTATGGTTCCGACGGCTACACACATCATGATCAACTGCTTCTGGATCTCGAGTCGGCGCGCACCCTGATCGTCCAGAAACATGATAGCCTTTTTGTTGACCTCCTGGAGAAGTTCATTGTCAAGGTACGGGCGTTTGGTTTTCACTTTGCAAGCCTTGACATACGGCAGGATGGACGCAAACTTGAAACGGTACTACGGACAGTATTAAAAGCATCGGGTGAGGAGGCGAATGTCTTTGGCGCTTCCCAGGATCATGATAAAGTGACGGCCTTGCTCGCCGCCAACCCGAATCTGTCTGCCTTCAAGCCTGAGGACGAGTTCGTGAATGAGACGCTTGCCAGCATCCGTGCCATAGGCACGATTCAACAGCAAAACGGGGAGCAGGGTTGCCATCGGTATATCATCAGCAATTGCCAAAGCGCTTTCCATATCATGGAGGTGTTCCAGCTATCGCGATGGATGCTGGCGAAGGATGGTACCTTGGCACTTGACATCGTTCCATTATTCGAAACTATCGACGACCTGGCACATGCCAGATCCGTGATGGAGGAAGTGTATAAGATCCCTGCCTATCGTGAACACCTTGCACGCAGGTCCAACAAGCAGACAATCATGCTGGGATTCTCAGATGGTACAAAGGATGGGGGATACCTTCGCGCCAACTGGTCAATCTTCAGGGCTAAAGAATCGCTGACGGAAGTCTCCAGGAAATTTGGAATCACGGCCTTGTTCTTTGATGGGCGAGGTGGTCCTCCTGCGAGGGGTGGCGGCAATACGCATGACTTTTATGCTTCGCTCGGCGACAGCATTGAAGACGGTGAAGTGCAGGTGACCATTCAGGGACAAACGATCAGTTCCAATTTTGGGAAAGTGGCATCTTGTCAATACAACCTGGAACAGTTGCTGTCGGCAGGAGTGGAGGGCAGAGTGTTCGGTTATGCCGCCAACCATTTTTCAGAAGCAGAAAAGGAATTGCTGGATGAACTGGCAGACGCCGGTTACCGCGCATATCTGGATCTAAAACTCGATCCGAAATTTGTGCCTTACCTCGAGCGCGTTACGCCATTACCTTTCTTTGGTGATACCAATATTGGGTCACGACCTGTCAAACGATCATCTGGTGAAGGACTGAAGTTTGAGGATCTGCGGGCCATTCCGTTTGTGGGAACCTGGGCCCAGATGAAGCAAAACATACCAGGATTTTATGGTGTGGGCAGTGCCCTCCAGGAACTCAAGAACAAGGGTAAATGGGCAGAGTTGCAATCGCTGTACCAACGCTCATTGTTCTTCAGGACTCTGATGGGGAACAGCATGATGTCGCTTACAAAATCGTTCTACCCGGCTACAGCCTACCTGGTGAAAGACCCGGAGTTCGGTTCTTTGTGGCAAAAGATGTTCAATGAATACCAATTGACTCAGAAGTTTATACTTGAACTGTCCGGCATGCCTGATCTTATGGAGAATAATCCTTCCATCAGAGAATCGATCCGGCTGCGGGAGAGAATAGTCCTTCCGCTGATTACGGTGCAACAGTACTCATTAATGCAACTCAGGGGTCAGAAGGACAAGGATCATGATGCGCTGTACAGGAAGCTGATTATCCGCTGCATGTTCGGCATTATCAATGCGGCACGTAATTCGGCCTGAGCAGGAATTGTGCCTATTCATGTAACTTCTGCCCAAGACGGGAGTTAACGGTTTAAAGCATGATCCGGGTGACCTGGCCAAACTCTATTCGGTGCCTACTTATTTCCCTATTCACGACGTTGAACGGCTTTGCTGTGGCCCAGGATGCCCGGCTCAAGACGATAATTGACGATTATGTAAATGCCTATGTCAGGACGGGCAATTTCAGCGGATCAATTCTTGTGGCGAAGAATGGACAAATGGTGTATGAAAACTCATTTGGGTTGGCCGATGCGGATTTTCAGATTGCCAATCAGCCTTCAACCCGTTATCATATTGCATCAGTCTCGAAGAACTTCACTGCTGCGGGAATTCTGCTTTTGGAGGAGCGAGGAAAGTTGAATCTAACCGATGCCATTAGCAAGTACATTCCTGATTACCCAGGGGGAAGCGAAATTACCATCCATTATCTCCTGACACATACTTCTGGTATTACCAATGTCAATGATTTGCCGGAATACAATGTGGCATCAAGGTCACATCAGACACCTGAAAGTCTGATTTTGTTGTTCAAAAACAAGCCCCTGGAATTTGATCCAGGCTCCAGATTCCAATACAGCAATTCGAACTACAACGTGTTGGCATTTATTATCGAATCTGTTTCAAAACTCTCGTATGGAGAATTCTTGCGGAAGGAAATTTTTACACCTTCCGGAATGATGCACACCTTACATCATGGTGATGCACATATGGTTGTGCCAAACCTTGCCGTGGGTTACCAGGGTGATGGAAACTTCGGGATTGAAAAATCGGACTACCTGGATTGGTCGTCCAAAACCGGAAACGGTTCGTTGGTGACTGCAGCCAGTGACTTGCTTTTGTGGGACAGGGCTTTGACTTCAAACACAATCCTCAGCAAAGCCTCCGTTGACAAAATGTATACGAACCATGGATCAAATTCAGGATATGGTTGCTATGTAAGGGATCACTTTGGAAGGAAAAGAGTATATATGAATGGCCGGAGTCCCGGGTTCACATCCTATTTTGCCCGCTACCCGTCAGAAGGAGTTTGCATAATCGTATTGGCAAACAACTATATTCCGGTGGCAACAACCATAGGCCTGGACATTGCAGCTATACTTTTCAACGAGAAATATGAAAAGCCGGTTCTGTTGGATGAGCCGATTAAACCCGGTATTGCAAAGAGACTCTTGGGCCGTTATAAGTTCGGCCCCGATTTCTATCGTCCCAACTACGAAATGAATGTGAAGGAGTCAGGCCACCGCCTGACATCGGATTGGGGTGAAATGATCCCACAGGGAGATTATAAATATATTATCCGCAATTACTGGTCATCGGTGGTATTTGAAGCCGACAAGCAAGGTGATATTAAGAAGATGATCATCGACGGCTTCCCTGGGGTCAGGATGGACTAACTTTCAGCACCCGGTAACGGTTTCCGTCAGGGGAGATTACATCATTGCGACAGAGACCACCAAACCATTATTTCTTATAGCTGACCAGTATCCCTGCATGACTGAAGCGGTCAATATGTGATTCGTATTCAGGATTGTTGCGGACATAATTCAGGTACTCATCGCCAGCCTGACCATCCAGAATATTATGGGTGGTATAACATCCGCCTTTTTTCAGCTTGGGATTGACGTCAATGAAGTATTGCTTGTACCATTTCTTGTCTGCATCAGAAAAGACGAAATCAAATGGCCCCGGCAATTGCTTTACGATTTCGTGGGCATTGCCAAGCCTGGAGTCCACGAACGCCGACAATCCTGCCTCTTCAAGATTCTTCAAGGCTTGTTTTCTTCTCCGGTCATCCAACTCCACTGTCGTAACTTTTCCTCCTGTCTTGCTCATGGCCCATGCGATCCAGATGGTTGAGTGGCCGGTAGAGGTGCCAATCTCAAGGGCAGAAGTGTAGTGGTTTTTGACAATGATGTCATGCAAGGTTTGGCCATCAACATATGGCACGTTGAGGTCGTGCCACTCACTCCGGTGATCCTTCAGAAATTTTTCAACTCTTACATCTAATCCTGACGGTTGACCTGCGACTTCGATTACCCATAGCGCCAACACCAGCGATACGATCGTTTTCATATGGGAAGGGTTTTTGGGTGTTAGACAACGCTGGATGTGGGATTATTCCCTTACGCCGCTATATTCCAAATAATTACGCCCCCTGATCAGAGTTTCCATCGACCATAGAATTCCATCTCATGACGGCTGTTTTCAAGTAAAAGGACCACCTTGTATTTGGTTACCCGGCCCCTGGACCAGGTCGCCACAACCTGAGATACTAAGCATCCCGGAAAATGATTTCCCAGGTGTTCCATTACCAGAGCAGGAAGTGACTGGGCCTCAATCCAAACGTCAATGTCATGATGGACCGTGGTCTCGTACACATCACTTTCATTCCTGACCAGTATACCGGTATTGCTGAAGACCAACCAGTGTGTTTGTGACTGATACCTGATCTCTATATCAAATTGATGTTGATCCTTTCGTATTCTGCAGCAGGAATGACCCGGAAAATTCTTATCCAGATACAACCGTATAGAAACAGGGAGATCCGATATAGTTGCACCCGCAGAAGATGGGTTTGCATGGATAGACGTTTTGGCAACGGTCATTTTGAGGAATTTTGTAAACAGATCAGTCGAATAGCCTAAGGTTTTTTCCACTGGGTTCAGTATGGTATGATTTAAGCCCCATAGGTGCCCCACTGGTGTTCAGATTATTTCCCGTTAAATTGTAAGTAGCACTGTGAGACAGGCGGGGATACTTTCGATTCATTTATGTCCTACTTTTGCGCTCCAGCTTTCATGATGCATACATCACGCCTGAATACCATCCCGGGTTGGTTTGTTTAATAAATTTTGAAGGCTGACCAACTCATTCGGACAAATTGCCGTGATGCATTTGTAGGCCTAAACCGCTGAAACCATAGAAAACGACAAAGAACTCCAGGAACTCCTCAGGAACTGCAGGAACGGAGACCGGAAGGGTCAGGAAAGGCTTTATAAGCAGTTCTATGGCTATGCCATGGGGGTTTGCCTGCGATATGCACGGTCGCGGGATGAGGCGATAGAAATTGTGAATGACGGATTCTATAAAATCATGACGAACCTGGATAAATACTCTCCAGGACTCTCATTTAAAGGATGGGTACGCAGGATCATGATCAACTGCGCCATTGACCACTTCAGGAGGAATGAGAAGCATTACGACAACGTTGATATTTCGTTTGTGCGTGATGAAAATCTGCGCCCTGAGGTGCTTGATCAGCTCTCCACGGAAGTGATCATGCAGGCGGTGCAGAACCTGCCACCGTCCTACCGAATAGTGTTTAACCTCTACTGTATCGAAGGTTTCCAGCATGCAGAGATTGCGCAGAAGTTGAATATCAGCGAGGGTACTTCAAAATCTAACCTGAACATAGCAAGGACCAAATTGAAGAAAGCGCTAGGAATGGAATTTGATCTTAATGCAGAGCAAAATGGATGACCGTAACTTTGATGATTGGATAAAGAGGAAGCTGGATTATTATGAGGATTCTTCCTTCGATCCTGCTGCCATGGCAGCTTTCCAGCAACAAATGGCCGGTTATCAGGCCATCCCCTGGTATCAGGCCCACTTCACCCATTACCTCGTTGCAGCGTCCTTTACACTATTCACCGCAGTGAATGTGTACTTGTTCTGGCCTGAGAAGCCTGCTGATCAGTTGTCCGGGTACTCACCTGCGCCTGACAAGACTTATGTCTTTGACTCACTTACTTACGTTATTGAAAAGAATAATACTCGCCACACTTTGGCCATTGATTCACTGACGGCCTACTATCAACAACAACTACATACGCAGAGCCATGTCTCCGACAAAGAGACAAATCGTGCAGATGAAAATGGTAGATGGTACGCAGGCCGGTCCTCGGAAATGCCAGCGGAAGTGTATGAAACGCTTAAAAGTCGGGGATTGATTCAGGAGGAGAACGGCCAGGTGTACATTACCTCAGAACCCGCCCCGTCGGCTCAACGGTTCACTTTTCAACATCGCAATCCAGTAATAGCTGATGTGTATGAAGAGCCGGATGCCGAAGTGTCTGCCTTTACATGGCACTCGCCTGAGAAAAAGGTTGCGACAAAGAAGCGGGTCAGCAATCAGGTTTCATCTAAGACTCTCAAACTGATAGAGAAGCATTACTCAAGGGGGATAGGCATAGCGCTGGCGCCCAACGCTGAAGTGGCCGGCAGTATGTTTTCGCAGGGTGATGGCACAGTTCAACCGCGGCTGGGTGTAACTGCAGACTGGATCTTGTCACCCTCTCTCAGCGTTGAAACAGGTGCAACATACAGTAATGTGGCAAATACTTTCAATAAAGAGTCTCTTATGCCGATCATGCCGGGGATCAACTATGGACTGGGCGATCTCGAGAACGTGAGAATTACCAACAAGTTGGTTTCTGCACCTGTGGCGCTTAAGTACCGGCAGTGGATTTCGGAAAAGAATCAGGCGATAATAAAGGGTGGATACACACCATATTTCTCACTGGAAGAGAATCGCGAGTATTCTTATGATATCGATTTCGCAGGCGGAGGCTACCCTGGTGGTGGTCCGCATGGAGGGGCGCCTGATCGGCGGAGAATTACGGAAGTTGAGAAGTCAACAGGGATTGCCTACTACGGAGGTACCTGGACGGTAGCCGCTGGGATCAACCATCAACTCAAGAAGCGCCATAGTATCGAAGCATCCGCTTTCTTCGAAAAGAGCCTCGGGATTGTCGGACAACAAAATCTCACGCTTTCCATGGCCGGTCTGAAAGTCGCATACTGGTTCGGGCTTCGTTAGATTCCTTACCAGCCCGAATACAGCATCAAAACTTGCGAGGCTTAAGCAAGAACGATTTTACAGCTTGGCTATTTCTCCTCCTTAAGGAACTTGCCGGTTGGGGCAAACACAACCTCTTTGGATTCTTTTCCTTTATGCATCATGGCTTCATAGGCGAGTGTATACTCTGGCGTCTGTTCTTCATTCCAGCCGCTCAACTTCCAGCCATCCTTTAGCATTTCTTTGAGTGCAGTTTTTACAGGTTCAGGTACCTCTGAGGCTGAGACTTTCTTCTCAGATTCGAGCCACTTGCCGTTACCGTCAAATGACACCTCCCAGGAGACACCGTCAACTTTTGTTGTAGTCAAGTACTCTTCGCCCTCTTTCTGCCATTTTCCCGGGGTTGCTCCTTTGTATTTTTCAGCAAACCCTTTCTTTACCGGACCTGGAGCATCCTTAAGTTTCTGGCCGGTAGCAGCAGAAAAGGAAAAGATCAAAATGACGATGGCTGCAAAGATTTTCATAGGACGCAGGGGTTTAAATGATGGGAGATGAAGAATGTCCTTCTTTAGAGTTTGGGCGGGTTTAGGGGTCACTGCCCATATTCCTTCATTTGTGACTATTGATGGTCACTTTGTTCTTAATTAGAACCTGACCCCTAATCTAGGTCCAACCCTAAATCAAAATTAATGAAAAAAGCCCTCATTATTTGGCTCCTGGCACTGGTTGCAAAGGCTGCCTTTGGTCAGGGTACTGAAATGCAGTTGGTTAAATAAACTGTGATTGGCGGTGAAGGCGGTTGGGATTACCTGTCCGTCGAGCCGAATAGCAGGAGATTGTATGTGTCTCATGGACGCAAAGTCGAGATTCTGAATGTGGACTAGCACGAGAAGTTGGGTGAAATAAACAACCTGAATGGGGTCCATGGGGTCATTGCGGTACCGTCGAAAGGCCGTGAGGTTACAACCAATGGAAGGCCCAATACAGAGACGATTTTTGATCTGAAGTCACTGGCAGTCATCGGAGTAGTTTCCACTGGTAAGAATCCGGATGCGCTGCTGTATGATCCATATTCTGATGAAGTATTTGTTTTCGATCGTACCGGCGGAACCTCAACGGTAATCGATCTTCAATTGGCAAAAGTGGTTGGTACAATTACTCTTGGAGGTTCTGCTGTTGAAGCTGGTGTTGGCGACGAGAAGGGCAACATCTGGGTCAATCTTGAAGACGTCAATGAGATTGTGGTGATCGACGCCCAAAGCTAACCGTCAAAAAAAGATGGAAGATTGGTCCGGGAGTGGAGCCTAAGGGAATCGCCATGGATCGTGAACGTCACCGGCTGTTCAGCGTCTGCCACAACGAGATGTTGAACGTTCTTGATTCAAATAGCGGTAAAGTTGTGGCCCAGGTTCCTATTGGAAAAGGAGTGGATGGCGTTATCTTCGATCCAATGACGAGACAGATTATATCGTCGAATGGTGAAGTCACGCTGACTGTGGTGCAACAAATCTCTTCGAATGAGTATAAGAGTCAGAAACAGTAAGGACTGAAGTGGTTGCCAGAACAAATCGTCTGGGACCCGAATACGCATCATGTCTTTGTGACTACAGCACAGTATGGCCCAACCCCTGAGCCAACTGCGGAAAATCCGTGGCCTCGTCCAAGCCGGGCACATTCATGCTTCTTGAATTCGGCAGGAAATAGGTTAGGTCTTTTTGATGTGTGCAGGAAGATGCAGGGATGATTCCTGGCCCGCATAGTCATCCAATTTCATAATTTCAATTTTTAGGGTGGGGCATTCGATTCCTTACGCTCCCGGGAATAAATGGCCTTATGCCCTTGTCTAATAGCCGAAAGGGTCAAAAACCTCAATTCATGGAAGTTTCAGATGAAGTACTTGTGCAAAGATCCCGTGAGGGTAACGCTCAGGCTTTCAAGGAACTGGTGAATCGCCATGAGGGCAAAGTAGCAGGTGTGGTGCAGTCCATGCTTGGAGATACTCAGGAAACCCAGGACGTAGGGCAGGAGGTATTTGTCAGGTTCTATCAGGCACTCGACCAGTTCAAGGGCCAGTCTGCCGTTAGCACCTACCTGATCAGGATTGCCATCAACCTGTCCCTGAATGAACTTAAAAGAAGGAAGAAGAGGAATATGCTTTTTGCCAAAGAGGAGGAGGGAATCAATACCAGCAGTCCGGACAACAAGAATGATCTGAAAGAAGTCATTGTATATGAACTCAACAGGCTGGAACCGGACTTTCAGTCGGTAGTGACACTGAGATTGATCGAAGGATATTCCACAGTGGAAACAGCCGAGATTCTGGGGATTCCACTTGGGACAGTATTGAGCAGGCTTTCGAGGGCACAGAAAAAATTGAAATCGGTATTGGCTAAACATATGGAACTATGAAACGTGAGAAGATTGAGGATCTGTTTCTGAAGTCGTTGGATGAAAACATATCCGACGCGGAACGCAAGGATCTATCCGGAGCCATGGAGGCGGATGAGCAACTGGCCAAAGACATGTCCGGCTATCTCATTATGCGCGAAGAAGTGCGCCGTAAAATCCCGGCTACGTTCGGTCCTTACTTTGCATCGAGGGTGGTGGCGAAGATTCAGAACATGAAAATCGAGATCGACAAGCAGATCATGTTCTTTTTCCGCAGGTATCAGTTGGCGGCTCTCGGCGTCCTGGTGGCGCTGTTGACCATCAACATCGTGTTCTCAGACCAGTTGAACTTGCCCTCCGTGCTTGGGCTTACCGATGACAATACAGCCGATGAAGAGTTGGTTTCATTTGACTTTTATAATCACTTTAACGAATAAGAAATCATGACTGCTGACAGAAAGAAAGCGATCCTGTTCCTGACTATAACTTTTGTGCTGGGACTTCTTATCGGTGCACTGTTGCCTGGATTCTTCTGGCACATGAGACACCGTGGCGAAGGCAGGGAGGGCAACAGGATAGAGAGAAGGGGGCAAAGATCAGAGAATCACAAATCCCGGTTTGAACATATGATGTTCAGGGTAATAAAACCCGATTCGGCACAGGCGAAAGAGTTGAGGCAAATCTTTGGCGAAACGTCAGAGAAGATTGAATTGCTTCAGAGCCGCTCCAATTCGCGCATGACGGAGATCATGGACTCAATGAAAATGAAAGTCAATCCCATCCTTACGGATGAGCAGAAGAAGCGGTTTGAGGAATTTTCAGCCAGAGCCAGAGAGAGAAGATTGAGGGATGAAAGATAAAGGCAGGAGCAGCCGGTAGATCCAACTGGGGAATTCCGTTATCTGGCATCGATCTTAGTCTTCACCCAGTCCCTGGCGTTCACAAACGCTTCCACCCAGGGACCCACTTCGTCCAACTGTTTATTCCGAGTATAATGCGGCCAGTTCCAGGGAAAAAGCGAGCGTTCTATATGCGGCATAATGGCGAGGTGCCGCCCATCGTGGGAGCATACCGCTGCGATGCTATCTTGTGAGTCATTTGGATTGCCCGGGTATTCATTATAACTGTAACTTGCTGCAACTTGAATTCTTGTCCCGGGGGCCACTGCAAACCTACCTTCACCATGAGCGAGCCAAACACCCAATCTGGAACCTGCATAGGAGTGGAGCATCACAGAATTATTTTCCGGTACCTCGATAGTAATGAAGGCTGATTCGAATTTGCCCGAACCGTTGTGATGCATTCTGGGGTGGTCCTCCATCTTCAGGTCACGGTACACCAGGCCCAGGTGCATCATCAACTGACAACCATTGCAAACGCCGAGGCTAAGTGTATCTTCTCTCGCATAAAAATTGTCGAGGGCCTTCCTTGCTTTCTCATTATAAAGAAAGGCGCCAGCCCACCCTTTGGCAGAACCTAAAACGTCAGAATTTGAGAAGCCCCCGACGAACACAATCATGTTGACTTCCTCAAGGTTCTCCCGCCCGCTCACAAGGTCAGTCATGTGCACATCCTTTACGTCGAACCCGGCCAGGTAAAGTGCGTAGGCCATCTCCCTGTCGCCATTTACACCTTTCTCGCGAATGATGGCTGCACGTATGCCTGAGGGTGTGCGCCTTCTTGCATTGATCCCATAGGTCGCCAGCCTGCCGTCAAATCTTGCCTGGTATAGGTAGGTTAGTTGCTGTTTGAAAATATTGGCTCGCCTTAAATCAGCATGGCCTGGGCGCTGCAGTTGATCCATAAGAAACGAAGTCCTGAACCAGGTTTGTCTCAGAGCGGGTACGTCGAAAGTATGGGCCCTACCTCTGTAATCTATCTCGAGTCGGGTCCCCGGAACAGGTTCCCCAAGGATATGGAAAGGAATATTGTGCGTGGTAAGTTCAAGCAAGGCTTCGTGATGCACTTGCAGTACCAAAGAAGGATTCTCGCTGAAGAGCACCTTCACCCAATCGTTACCGAGAGCGGTGAGGTCCACCCTCATGCCCATTTCCTTGTTCGGAAAGCACATCTCCAAAAGGGCGGTGATAAGGCCACCTGCCGACACATCATGCCCCGCTACAACCAGATTCTTTCGAATCAGTCCCTGAACTGTTTCAAATGCCTTGACAAAATGGGTGGCATCAGCTATCCGAGGTACCTTTTCGCCGAGCTCGTTCAATACCTGAGCCAGGCTGCTTCCTCCAAGATGAAGATCATGTTTGCTGAAATCGATATGTATCAGTTTGGTGCCGGTGACTTCTTTCAGATCAGGTGAGATGGTCTTGCGCACATCTTCCACTTCAGCTGCGGCGGAAATGATGACGGTTCCCGGTGAAATAACTGTTGAACCATCCGGATACTTCTGTGTCATGGAAAGGGAATCTTTTCCCGTAGGGATGTTGATGCCGAGCGCCCTTGCAAATACGCTCACTGATTCCACAGCTGCATACAACCTTGCATTTTCTCCCGCGGTTTTGGCCGGCCACATCCAGTTTGCACTTAGTGAAACGCCCTTGAGACCATGAGTAAGGGGAGCCCATATAATGTTAAGTAGGGCCTCTGCTATGACGAGTTCACTGCCGGCGGCAGGATTAACCAAAGCAGCGCCTGGAGCGTGGCCAATGGAAGTAGCGATCCCCTTATTGCTGAGAAAGTCCAACGCCATCACTCCAACATTGTTGAGGGGAAGTTGAAGCGAACCACAGGTCTGCTGTGTCGCTACGCGCCCCGTAACGGACCTATCTACTTTATTAGTCAGCCAATCCTTGCAAGCCACGGATTCAAGCTGAAGCACCTGGTTCAAATAGTCGTCGATCCGGTTTTCTTCATACGCAACATCTGCATACCGAACAGGTGTAGTTTTGTCGGTTAGCACCGTCTTAGGCGACGAACCAAACAGGTGCTCCACTCGCAGGTCAAACGGGTTCGAATCTTTTGAGATCCTGAATTGTAGTTTCTTATCGCCTGTTGCAGTGCCGATCACATACATGGGCGCTCTCTCCCGGTCTGACACCCGCCTCAGCGTCTCTACTTGTTCTTCGTGAAGCGCAAGCCCCATACGTTCCTGTGATTCATTACTGATGATCTCCCTTGCCGACAGTGTGGGATCGCCGACAGGTAATTTGCCTATTTCGATGATGCCGCCCGTTTCCTCCAGCAATTCACTGAGGCAGTTCAGGTGCCCGCCTGCTCCGTGATCATGGATGGAAATAATTGCATTTTCTGCTGCCTCCACCATCGCGCGAATGGCATTCATCACGCGTTTCTGCATCTCCGGATTGGAGCGTTGCACTGCGTTTAGCTCGATGGCGTTTCCATATTCACCGGTGGCCACCGATGATACAGCACCACCTCCCATTCCAATCCGATAGTTATCTCCACCCAGGAGTACAATTTTGTCACCTGGGTACAGATGGCCCTTCTGGCTATCCTTCTTCTTGCCATAGCCGATGCCCCCGGCGAGCATGATGACTTTGTCGTAGCCATAAGTCGCTCCATTCTCCTTATGCTCAAACGTGAGTACGCTTCCACAGATGAGTGGCTGGCCGAACTTGTTTCCAAAATCACTGGCTCCGTCAGAAGCTTTGATAAGAATCTCGGCAGGCGGGTGGTACAACCACTTACGTGCCTCAATGCCGGCTTCCCATGACCTGCTTCCGTCCAGCCTCGGGTAAGAAGTCATGTAGACTGCTGTTCCTGCCAGGGGCAACGAACCCTTTCCACCTGCCAGTCGGTCCCTGATTTCCCCGCCTCCGCCAGTAGCAGCGCCATTAAAGGGTTCTACCGTCGTAGGGAAATTATGTGTTTCCGCTTTCAAAGAGATGACAGATTCAAAATCCTCGACAGTAAAATAGTCCGGTATGTCCTGCCGGGCCGGAGCAAATTGCTCAACCACAGGTCCCTGGATAAAAGCAACATTGTCTTTATAAGCAGAAACCAGGTAGTTAGGGTGTTCCTCCGAAGTTTTCCTGATCAGCTTGAAAAGGGTGAAGGGCTTTTCCTGACCGTCAATGATAAATGTACCGTTGAAGATCTTGTGTCGGCAGTGTTCCGAATTGACCTGTGAGAACCCGAACACTTCACTGTCCGTCAGTGGTCGCCCAAGTTCCTTGCTTACATTTTGCAGGTAAGTTATTTCCTCCTTGCTAAGTGCCAGACCTTCTTGCCGGTTATATTCCTCAATATCCTGAATGGGAATTACGGGATCAGGGGTATGGTGAACTGTAAAAAGATCCTGATCGAGGGCAGAGTAGAGCGCCTGGAGCATCGGATCAAATTTTGGTTTGGAATGTCCGGCTATAATAAATTCTTCGATCCTGGAGATAACCTGAATCCCCATGTTCTGCGTTATCTCCACAGCGTTGGTACTCCATGGTGTAACCATCTCTTTTCTGGGGCCCGTAAATACCCCGGTCAATGAGGTTTCTGCAAGCAGGTTGGCTCCGCCGAAGATCCAGGTCAGCTTGTCGGTTTCGGACTTGGAAAGTGCACGAGAAGCCCCGACAGCGTAGATGGACTGGGAGGCGGTCCTAAAAAATACAATCATTGATCGGCAGGACGAGTTGAGAGGTAGCAAAGGTAAAAAGTGGAATGAAGAATGAAGCAATAAATATGAAGAATGATGACGGGAACCGACGCTGCTCGATCAATCCATCCTTGCTAGTATCTAGAATCCAATACATAGGACCCCGGAGTCTAAATCATCACATTTGCTAAAATAATAACCTTGCCTGATCGTCTTATGCTCTATATGCAGCGATCAGTAGCCTTAGATGCAGTTCTGATGCAGGAAATCAAGCAGGAAACATTCCACAAGGAACGCGGGAAGTTGCTAAGCTTCATTCGGGGTAAAGTAGCCTCGACCGAAGAGGCCGAGGATATCCTTCAGGATGTGTTTTATCAGTTTGTTGCTGGATTTGAATCCATTGAGTCGCTTGACAGGGTGACATCCTGGCTGTACAGTGTGGCCAGGAACAAGATTATCGACCGGTATCGCAGGGAAGGCGTTCGACCGCAACGTGCAGACCTGGAAGGTGCAGCAGGTCGTGAGGATGATACCCCTCTGACATTGCAGGAGATTCTCCCTGATCTTGGTAATACGCCTGAGTCCGCATTGTTACGGGAGGCAATCTGGAATGAAATCATGGCCGCTTTGGATGAACTCCCTCCTGAACAGAGGGACATATTTGTTCAGAATGAAATGGATGAACGGAGCTTCAGGGAAATAGCAGAGGAAACCGGTGTATCGATCAATACTTTGCTTTCGCGGAAGCGCTATGCCATCCAGGCACTGAGGAAAAAGCTGCAGAGTTTCTATGACGATGTCATAGGATAAAGTAGAAAGTATTATTAAAAGACATTCTTAAATGAAGACAATATGAAACGTGGTTGGTGGTTTGGAAAATTTCTGTTGATGGGCCTTGCAGCCCTTGGTATAATGGGTGGCGTAACGATGCTACTCTGGAACTGGCTAGTGCCTGTTCTTTTTCATGGACCTGAAGTTACGTTCTGGCAGGCTCTTGGACTGCTGGCACTCAGCAAAATTCTGTTTTGGTCGTTTGGAAAGGGCGGAAGCCATTGGCGCCACCGCCCGGGTCCCTGGGGAAAACACCTGTCGCAAAAGTGGGAACAGATGACCCCAGAAGAGCGAGAAAGGCTTCGAAGCAAAATGTGGGAAAAATGGTGCTCTCCACGTGAGACCGCCGTGCCACGACCTGACCAGCCTGCAAACGGTTGAGCTCCTAATTCAGGAAAATTCTTGAAAATATTTTCATAAGAACCCAAACAAATCCCTGAAAACAGCGTTTCAGGAAACTGTGGAAACTTTGGTAAAGCCAGAAGTTTCCATAGTTTTGCGGCCCTTATGGAAGACGAGATAAAAAACAGAATACTCACTGGTGCAGAAGAGCTCTTCATGAAGTATGGCGTCCGGAGCGTATCGATGGACGATATCGCCCGGCATTTGTCGGTATCAAAAAAGACGCTTTACCAGTACTTCATCGACAAGGATGAAATCGTTATGAAAGTTGCAGAGGGCAGGATGGAGCGGGATAAGAGGCAGCATGATGCTCTTCGGGCTGCGGCCCGGAATGCAATTGAGGAATTGGTTAAGCTTTCGGTTTGTCTGAAGCAGGACTTTCAGAAGATGAATCCCGCCATGCTTTTTGACTTGCAGAAATATCATCCCAAGGCCTGGACTCTGTGGGTGGAGTACAAGCAGGGCCACATCAAGGAATCCATTGTCAGAAACCTGAGGCAGGGAATGGAGGAAGGTAATTTTCGGTCCGACATCAATGTCGAGGTAATGGCAGCTGCAAGATTGGAATTGGTGCAACTAACTTTTGACGATCGCGTATTCCCTTCTGACAAATTCAACCTTGCAGAAGTAAACCAGCAGTTGTTCGATCACTTTGTGCTTGGACTGCTGACTGATAAAGGCAGGAAAGCTTATGAAAAATATAAACAGCAATTGACCAACACTGAACTAATGCCCCAATCCTTATGAAAAAAGCTTACCTATTGTTCCTCCTTGCAGTCCCTTTTATTTCAAGGGGTCAGGAAGCATTTACGCTTGACAAGTGCATCCAGTATGCACTGGAGAACTCCCCGACGATGAAGAATTCTCATCTCGATGAGAAGATCGCATCTGCAAAGGTGAAGGAGACTGTTGGCATTGGATTGCCTCAGATCGACGGAAATGTGGGAGCCACGAATTATGCCAATCTCCCGAGGTTCTTTGGTACCAAGCAGCGATTATTCGGTTTCTCCGGATTACCGATAGACCAATATCCAAATTTCTATCCGGAGCTAAAAGACGATGACGTGCTCTCTGCACAGAACTTCTTCCAGCTTCAGGCATCGGCCAACGCAAACCTGACCATCAACCAGATTATCTTCAATGGCAGTTACCTGATCGGCCTTAAGGCTGCAAGCGTTTATAAGGATCTCGCCTACAAGCAGACGAACCAGACTAAAGAACAGCTGATTCAAAGCGTGATGAAGGCGTTCTATGCTGCGCTGGTCAACCGGGCCCGAATAGGACTGTTCGACAACAACATCGCGCGGGTTGATTCATTGCTGAAGAATACCAAAGCCCTGAATCAGAATGGTTTTGCTGAATCCATTGATGTGGACCGGACACAGGTGACTTTGAATAACCTGGTGGCGGAGCGCGACAAGTTCATCAAACTTCAGACACTTACTCTTGAGATTCTGAAATTTCAGATGAATTATCCAATGGATCAGTCTCTCTCCATCACCGGCGAACTGACCAAAGAAGCAGTGTTGGTCAATCTGGATGACTACCTCAAAGACTGGGATATCAAGAATCGTCCCGACTATCAGGTTTTGGAGGCAAACCGGCGATTGCAAAATCTGAACGTCAGGAACAAAGTTGCAAATGGAATTCCAAGTTTGAGTTTCAATGCAAATCTTGGTTATAACACCCAGTCCAATACAATACCCGGACTTTTTGCCACGAACAGCCCGATATCGGAAAACCCAGTCACACATATCGGACCAGACAAGTGGTATCCGATGAATTTTTACGGACTGTCGCTTCGCGTTCCCCTTTTCAGTGGATTGCAGCGCTCATACCAGGTGCAGCAGGAAAAGCTGAGGCTGCAGAAGATTGAGAACAGCTTCCGGACCCTGGAGTCCGGCATTGACCTTGAAGTAAAGCAAGCCACTATTCAATATCAGAACGCAATTGAGACCCTCCAGGTACAGCAAAGAAATATGACCCTGGCGACCAATGTTGCAAACGTCACCAAGATCAAATATCAGCAAGGTGTTGGATCCAACATTGAAGTGGTGGACGCGGAATCAAGCCTCCGCGAATCACAGATTAATTTCTACAACGCCTTGTATGAAGCCTTCGTGGCGCGTACCGACCTCGATAAGGCATTTGGCAGACTGGTACAAATAGAGGAGAAGAACTAACCCCCGAACCCAACGCTCATGAAAAAAATATACAACATTCTGTCTGTCGTTACTGTCGTCGCATTGCTTGCTTCCTGCAGCAGCGCCCCCAAAGACAAGAAGACGCGCCTGGACGAGCTTAAGAAGCAGCAAACGCAGCTTAGCCAGGAAATTCGCCAACTGGAATCTGAATTGGCAAAGGAAAATCCTGAGGCCGTCTCTTCAGTGAAAATGAAAGAGGTGGTGACTGCACCTGTTGCCGCACGGCCCTTTGATCATTTTGTGCAGACACAGGGATCAGTTGAGGCGGTTGACAACATCCAGGTGAGCGCCCGCAGCGCGGGAATTATCGCCCAGGTTTTTGTCAAGGAGGGCGACTATGTGAAGGCCGGACAGACGCTGGCCCAAATTGATAACTCCATGACCGTCCGAAGCATCGAAGAAGTGAAATCCCAACTGGAGTTGGCTAAGACGGTATTCGAACGCCAGAAGAACCTCTGGGATCAGAAGATCGGCACGGAAGTTCAATATCTGCAGGCTAAGACCAACAAAGAAAGTCTGGAAAAGAGACTTGCTACGCTCAACGAGCAACTTGATATGAGCAGGGTGAAATCTCCGATCAACGGGTCCGTGGATGAAGTCAACCTTAAGATTGGACAAAATGCTGCACCCGGACTCCCTGCTTTCCGGGTGGTGAGCAGCGACAGGCTGAAGATGAAGGCCAATATTTCCGAGTCATATGTGAGGGAAATTCATACAGGGAACAAGGTGGCCATCTATTTCTCTGACATCCATAAGGAATTGGAAGCTAAAATCACCTTTGTGGGCCGGACGATTAATCCATTGACCCGGACATTTGCAGTGGAGGTTGCCCTTCCTACCAGCGAGGAATTCAGACCCAACATGACGGGTGTTATCCGTGTGGTGTTTCATTCCGAACCCTCTGCTATTGTAGTCCCGGTAAATGTCGTTCAGGATGTGAACGGACAGAAGATCGTCTATATCGCAGAGAAGGACGGCAATCAGATGGTTGCACGCAAGAAAGTTGTAACAGTAGAAGGTGTGTATGACAACCTGGCCCAGGTAGACGGACTCAAAGCAGGTGACCTGCTTGTGACAGTCGGCTACCAGGGTCTTAACGACGGTGAGTTGATAAAGAACTAAATGATTCGCATCGCAGCAACGATCAACAAGTCCCATCATGAAAGACATTGAAAAAGAATTCAAGCCTACAAGCTGGTCAATTGATAATAAGGTGAGCATTTACGTTGCGACAGCCATTATCTGTCTTGCCGGTGTAATGACTTATAATGCCCTCCCCAAGGAGAATTTCCCGGAGGTGGTATTTCCGCAAATCTACGTGGCGACGGTTTATCCCGGTGCTTCACCTACAGACGTAGAGAACCTGGTGACCAAGCAGATTGAGAAGCAGGTGAAGTCTATTGCGGGTGTTAAGAAAGTGACAAGCAATTCCGTACAGGACTTCTCCAACGTAATTATCGAATTCCAGACCAATGTAGAAGTAAAAGAAGCAAAGCGGGAAGTCCAGGAAGCAGTTGACAAAGCCAAGCCGGACCTGCCCACCGATTTGCCCGATGATCCACAGGTAATCGATATCGACATTTCCGAAGTGCCGATCATGAATGTGAACCTCTCCGGAGACTATGATCTGCAGACTTTGAAGAAATATGCGGAACAGATGCAGGACCGTATTGAATCGCTTACAGAAATCCGGAGAGTGGATATAGTAGGTGCCCTCGATCGCGAGATCCAGATCAACGTGGATCTTTTCAAGGCCGCTCTGGCCGGGGTAAGTCTCGATGATATTTCTGCAGCCATTAACTATGAGAACCGGATTATTTCTGGCGGTCAGCTGTCCGTCTCCGGTATGAAGCGCTCGCTCAGCGTGAATGGCGAGTATCTCAGCGCTGAGGAAATAGGCAATACTGTTGTGGGTTCCATCAAGGGAGGCAAGATATATCTCAATGACGTGGCAGAGGTGATTGACAGCCACAAGGAGCAGGAAAGTTACGCCCGTCTGGATGGAAAGAATGTTATCACGCTGAACGTAATCAAGAGGGGCGGCGAGAACCTGATTGATGCCTCAGACAAGATCTTTGGCATCGTAGATGACTTTGAGGCGAACATACTTCCGCCCGGAGTAAAAGTTACGGTAACTGCCGATCAATCGGACCGCACGCGGGTAACATTACATGACCTGATTAACACCATTATCATAGGCTTCCTTCTCGTAACCGTGATACTCATGTTCTTCATGGGGGCTACCAATGCCATATTTGTAGGTCTTTCTGTCCCGATATCAAGCTTCATTGCCTTCCTGGTCTTCCCGAGTATAGGATTCAGCCTCAATATGATGACGCTGTTTTCTTTCTTGCTGGCGCTGGGAATAGTTGTGGATGATGCCATAGTAGTGATTGAAAATACCCACAGAGTCTTTGACAATGGCAAGGTACCCATCCGGAAGGCGGCAAAAATTGCTGCTGGCGAAGTGTTCTTACCTGTTTTGTCAGGCACACTGGTGGTGTTGGCACCTTTTGTCCCCCTGGCCTTTTGGCCTGGTACCATAGGTGAGTTCATGTTCTTTCTTCCGGTGACCCTGATCGTTGCCTTGTTGGCCAGCCTCGTGGTGGCCTACATCATCAATCCAGTGTTCGCGGCAGACTTCATGAAGCCACATGACCATGATCACAGCAAGTCGAAGGTGACCAAAGGTTACAAGATATCCGGCGTCATCTTCGCTGCACTGGCGTTCATATGGTATGTAACAGGAAACTTTGGCTTGGGCAATCTGACGGTGACGTTGTTCGCTATATACTCACTCCACCGCTTTGTTCTGGAGGGGGCGATCTCCGGCTTCCAGACCAACGTGTGGCCCAAGGTGCAGAATTTCTACATGAGCACAGTTCGCTGGACACTTCAGGGCGCCAGACCCTACCTGATGATTGTATTTGTCTTCTTCCTATTTGTATTCGCCATCGTATTGACGGCTATTCGCAAACCTCCTGTAGGATTCTTCCCGAAAGGAGACCCCAACTTCATATATGCCTACATCCGGATGCCCATCGGCACGGATCAGCGCGTCACCGATTCCATCACCAATATCGTTGAGTCCCGCGTGCGGTCGGTCGTTGGCGAACATAACCCGGTGGTTGAATCGCTTATCTCTAACGTCGCCAAAGGGGCGAGTGAAAATCAATTTGACGCTGGCACCCAGGCAAGCCCGCATCTTGGAAAGGTGACTGTGGCTTTTGTAAAATATGCTGACCGTCGTGGTGAGAATACGCGCGTGTACATGGACAAGATCCGTGAAGCGGTCAAAGGAGTGAAAGGTGCTGAAATTTCCGTGGACCAGGAACAAGGTGGTCCACCTACTGGGAAGCCCATTAACATCGAAGTATCTGCGGATGATTTTGGCGTACTGACTTCCACGGCCACACGCCTTAAGAAATACCTCGACTCACTTCAGATAGGCGGAGTAGAAGAGTTGAAGTCAGATTTCCAGGCGGATAAGCCGGAAATCGTTATTGACATCGACCGTGAGAAGGCTAACCGGGAGGGAATATCCACCGCCCAAATCGGCGGCGCACTTCGCACGGCCATCTATGGCCTGGAGGTGTCAAAGTTCAGGGACGCCAATGACGATTACCCGATCCAATTGCGCATCCGCGAAGATCAACGCAATGATATCAATACGCTGATGAATCTTCCCATCACTTTCCGCGACATGACGATGGGAGGTCAGGTGCGTCAGGTGCCCTTGTCTTCCATAGCGAAGGTTGAATATTCTAACAGTTATGCCGGCATACGCAGGATCGATCAGAAACGCACGATTACGCTTGCGTCGAATGTGTTGAGCGGCTACACCGCCAACAGCGTAGTGCGCCAGATTCAACAGGCAGTATCTTATTTTAATCTTCCTGAAGGGGTTACGGTTAATATGACCGGCGAACAGGAGAAACAGGCAGAGACTATGGCGTTTCTTGGAAATGCCGGACTTATTGCCCTGGGATTGATTTTCATGATCCTGGTAATCCAGTTCAACTCAACAGGTAAGCCCTTTATTATCCTGCTCGAAATTGTGCTGAGTATAATTGGTGTACTCATCGGTTTTTCAATAACCCGTATGGAAATATCAATTGTCATGTCAGGGGTGGGATTGATGGCTCTGGCGGGTATCGTCGTGCGCAATGGTATTCTTCTGGTTGAATTCACCGATCTACTGGTATCGCAGGGCATGGAATTGAAGGAGGCCATCGTGGAGGCCAGCAAGACCAGGATGACTCCCGTTCTGCTTACGGCGATGGCAGCCACGCTTGGACTAATCCCGCTCGCCGTTGGGCTCAATATCGACTTTGTAAAGATGTTCACCGAACTCAATCCCCACATCTATTTTGGCGGTGATAACGTCAAATTCTGGGGACCGCTGTCATGGACAATGATTTTCGGGATAATCTTCGGAACTTTCCTGACACTTGGGTTTGTTCCGGTGATGTACCTCCTGGTAACCCGTTTCAACTCAAGAGTATTGAAGTTTACGGTGGCCGTGACGCCAGTGAGGGAAGAGCCTGTGGCTTTGCCATTGAAGTGAGACTTTGGAACAATAAAATCAGAGGAAAGTCGACTCCATAAGGAGCGACTTTCTACTTTATGCGATACAGGATTATGACGTTGCTTCTTTTTGTTCTTTTTTTCCTGTTGATCGATTACTACTTCTTCCAGGCTGTCCTGACAGCAAGCAGTAAATGGTCAATGGGTTGGAGGACAGGTGTGCGGATTGGTTTTTGGGTCCCAACCTTGCTCTGTATGCTGGCCGTGGCCTGGTGGACGTTGGGAGACCCATATCGCCTAAGTGCTACAACCAGAAATTTCATTCTCACTGGCATTGTCGCCACCTATTTCTCGAAAGTTTTTGGCGTATTAATACTGTTTGTGGATGATATACAGCGTGGAGTGCGCTGGGTGGCAGGGCTTTTTGTAAGCAAGGAGCCTTCAGGAATTCCAGGGGATGCCATCAGTAGATCGGAGTTTTTCTCGAAGGTGGCCTTAGCCACTACAGCAGTGCCCTTCACTGCATTTGTATATGGAATTATCTCAGGCGCTCATGACTATCGGGTGAAGCGTATTGCTTTGAAATTGCCGAACCTCCCAAAGTCATTTGATGGAATGACCATTGGTCAGGTTTCTGATATTCACTCCGGAAGTTTCTGGAACAAGACTGCTGTGCAGGGTGGTGTAGATATGTTGTTGGCCGAGAAGCCCGATCTGATCTTCTTCACGGGGGATCTCGTGAACAATGAGACTTCTGAGGTAAGAGACTACGTTCCAGTTTTCAGCAAGCTTCGCGCACCACTGGGAGTTTTTTCTGTAACCGGCAACCACGACTACGGCGACTACCATCGCTGGGCTTCAATGGAGGCCAAAGAGAAAAACTTCCTGGATTTGATTGACGCCCATAAAGCACTCGGATTCGACCTGCTGATGAATGAGCACCGCATAATCAAAATCAATGGCGACCAGATCGCACTTCTTGGTAATGAGAATTGGGGAGCAGGCCGTTTTTCCAAGTATGGAAAACTTGACAAAGCATATGCCGGCACACAGGATGCACCTGTTAAACTGCTGTTGTCACATGACCCCAGCCATTGGGATGCCCAGGTAAGGCCAAATTATCCTGACATTGACGCCATGTTTGCCGGACACACCCACGGATTCCAGTTTGGTGTTGAGATCGGTGGATTTCAATGGAGCCCTTCCCAGTATGCCTATCGTCAGTGGGCAGGACTCTATCAGGAGGGTTCCCAGTATCTGTATGTCAACCGCGGGTTTGGTTATATCGGTTACCCGGGAAGGGTAGGTATGCCTCCTGAATTGACCATCTTTGAATTGAAGAAAGCCTGAATAGGCCGCTTTCAAACCACTTTTATACCACCTGTTTCCTGAACATCGCAGGAGTCTTTGCGGTAATCTTCTTGAATATCCTGTTGAAGTTCGAAACGTTGGTAAAACCTGCCTGGTAGCAGACCTGCTGTATGCTGATGTCTTTCTGAATCAGCAATTGGCAAGCATGGCTTACACGCACTTCATTCAGAAAGTTTATATAAGTCTTTTGCGTATGCAGTTTGAAGTAGCGACAGAATGCTTCTTCGGACAGATGTGCCAGCCTGGCAACTTCTGATAGATAAATCTTCCGATGGCTTTCGCGGAAGGTGAAGCCAATGATCGTGTTCATGCGTCCCTCTTCACTGGTTTGAAGGCGTCCGGGTTGTATGGAAAGAACTTTTTTGTGAGACGTATTCGTCAGGAGTTTGATCAAACTGAAAAACTCGATGATCTTGTCGAGCCCGGAAGCCGTGGCGAGCCTGCGTATGACGGCCGAGGCATCGATAACAGCAGGGGATTCCAGCTGAAAACACTGCTTGCTCTTTTCTGCGAACTCCCTAAGTGCGCTTGTCTCATTGGCATTCCATAATTCGTGCCCGAAATACTTCTCGCTGAAGTAAAGGGAGATGCTCTTGGCAATTGGCGCCGGCTGATCATAGTAGGCCTGATCGCAGCGGAATACGTGAGGAAGTCCGCTTCCAATTACATAAACATCACCCGCTCCAAAGCGTCCCACAAAGTCACCTGCAATGAGTGTGCCCTCACCCGATTCAATCAGCATGATCTGAATCTCAGGATGCTGATGAAGCTGATCATAAAAATATTGGGTTTGATCAGTTTGCACACGTACTACCTCATGCTCCGTCTGAGGGACACTGAAGGCAACTATCTTATTTGACGCTATTTTAGCCAACGAGGTATGTTATGGGTAGCAATAATAGTCAAAATAATATGTTTAATCAGCACTTTTGGCTAAAGAGTGCTTCTATGCAGTTGCTAGTTTTACAGAAAAAACAATCAGAATATGTGGACTGGCGTTTACCCTGCATTAACGACAAAATTTACTGCCGAAGATAAGCTTGACTACAAGCTTTTCGAGCACAATCTACGTGCTCAATTGGAGGCTGGTGTGGAAGGTGTGATCCTTGGGGGCTCTTTGGGAGAAGCCAGCGTATTGACCAATGAAGAGAAGTACGCCCTCCTGAAATTTACTATCGAGAAGGTTGCGGGCAAGGTACCTGTTCTTCTGAACATCGCTGAAGGAAGCACCAGCGAGGCCGTGAAGATTGCCAATGAGGCGCAGAAACTGGGAGCAAAGGGATTGATGCTGTTGCCGCCCATGCGGTACAAGTCTGACCATCGCGAAACGGTTACCTATTTCAAGGCAGTAGCCCAGTCAACGTCATTGTCGATCATGATTTACAATAACCCTGTTGACTATAAGATTGAAGTGACACTTGATATGTTTGCTGAGCTCGCTGAAGTTCCGACGATACAGGCAGTAAAAGAGTCCACCCGCGATATCAGCAATGTCACACGCATGATTAACCGCTTCGGGAATCGTTTCAAGATTCTTACCGGAGTTGATCCTCTTGCCATGGAGAGTATTGTGATGGGGGCTGATGGTTGGGTGGCTGGCCTGGTATGCGCGTTCCCTGCTGAGACTGTTGCCATCTTTAAACTGGTGAAAGCCGGAAGGATTGCCGATGCGCTGAAAATTTACAGGTGGTTCCTTCCCTTGCTTGAGCTTGATATTCACCCGAAACTCGTTCAGTATATCAAACTTGCCGAGCAGGAAGCCGGCCTTGGGTCTGAACAGGTTCGTGCTCCGAGACTTAAACTGGAAGGTGAGGAGCGTCAGCGGATTTTGAAGATAATCCGCGACGGGCTCGCTGCCAGGCCTGTGCTGCCTGATTACAAAAAGCTGTAATAGGGGACGATATGAGTGTAGCAAAAAAAATGACAAATCATGAGCGAAGTTTCTTTGCAGGACATTGATGGAATCCTGAAGCGTTCGCATCAGGCTTTTCTCATTTACCAGAAAGTAACCGGAAAGGATAAGGCTTCCTTCCTGGAGGCAATAGCACTGGAGATAGAGAGCATCGGAGATACGCTGATCAAAACAGCAATGGAAGAGACCAATCTTCCTGAAGCCAGGCTGGCAGGGGAACGCGGCCGCACATGCAATCAGTTGAGGCAATTTGCGGCCCTGGTGAAGGAAGGTTCGTGGGTCGAGGCAAGAATTGATACGGCTATTCCGGATCGTGCACCGCTTCCTAAACCAGACCTGAGGAAGATGATGGTTCCACTGGGGCCTGTTGTAGTTTTTGGGGCCTCCAATTTCCCTTTTGCGTATTCAACCGCCGGTGTGGATACTGCCTCGGCATTGGCTGCCGGTTGTCCGGTAGTATTGAAGGCACATCCTGCACATCCGAGAACATCAGATCTCGTGGCACACGCAATTGCTAAAGCCGCAGGACGTACAGGCATGCCAGCCGATATTTTTATTCATGTGCATGCTGCAGGGTTTGAAACAGGAAAAGCCTTAGTCCAGCATCCGCTTACTAAGGCCGTTGGATTTACGGGCTCTTTTTCCGGAGGCAAGGCACTCTATGATTATGCTACTCAGCGGCCTGAACCCATTCCGGTATTCTCAGAGATGGGAAGCATTAACCCTGTATTCATCCTCCCTGGTTCGATGCAGGCACGCAGTGAAAAGGTGGCTGAGATGTATGCAGCTTCCATCACACAAAGCGTAGGGCAATTCTGCACAAACCCCGGTCTGCTGCTAAGTATGGAAAACAATCACCTGGAAGAATTTAAGCGGCAGTTGGCTGATAAGATGAAGAAAGTGGCGCCGGCCACCATGCTGCATCCTGGTATTGCCGGGAACTTCCTGAAGAACCGGCAACATGCGCTGGCCCAGAAAGGTGTTACCCTGCTTGCAGAATCCTCCGAGCGCCCTGGGCAAAATCAGGGGATGGCTACATTGGCCACGGTTAAGGCTGCCGATTTTATCAGCAACCCTGCACTGGTAGAAGAGGTGTTTGGCCCCTACTCGCTGCTGGTAACTGCATCCAACATCACCGAACTAAAGGCTGCGGCCGAAAGAATTCCGGGACAACTTACCACCACCATTATCGGTGAAGAAGATGAATTGATCAGGTATGCTGACTTTATACAACTGGTGACAGCGAAGGCCGGTCGCGTGATTATTAATGGTGTCCCTACCGGCGTGGAGGTTTGTCCTTCCATGCATCATGGTGGACCTTTTCCGGCTACCACTGATTCCAGATTCACTTCAGTGGGAACGGATGCCATCAAACGCTTCGTCCGCCCTGTATCCTTTCAGAATTTTCCCCAGGCTTTGCTTCCTGTTGAACTGCGCAATGAAAATGCATACGGCATCTGGCGACTTTTGAACAATTCGTGGACCAGGGATAAAGTGAGCTAAGATTATGACTAAGACATTCTTTTGCATCGACGCGCATACTTGTGGGAATCCGGTTCGGGTCGTAGCGGGTGGAGGACCGCCTCTGCAGGGTGCCAATATGAGTGAGAAGCGACAACATTTCCTGAGGGAGTACGACTGGATAAGAAAGGGATTGATGTTTGAGCCGAGAGGCCACGACATGATGAGCGGAAGTATACTCTATCCGCCGTCCGACCTTGCCAATGACATAGGCATCTTGTTTATTGAGACCAGCGGGTGTCTGCCGATGTGCGGTCATGGCACCATTGGTACAGTCACTGTCGCGGTGGAACATGGATTAGTAATTCCCAAAACCCCTGGACAGTTGAACCTTGAGACTCCTGCCGGCCTGGTTAAAGTCACCTACAAGCAGGAGGGTAAGAAAGTGAAGTCTGTCAAGATCCGGAATGTAAAGGCATTTGTGGCAGCGGAAAATATTACTGCTGAGTGTCCCGACCTGGGGGCACTGACAATGGACGTATGCTACGGCGGCAATTTCTATGCAATCGTGGATGTACAAAAGAACTTCCCGGGACTGGAACACTTCAAGGCCGACCAGTTGATTAGTTGGAGCAGGGAATTACGAAGGAACATCAACAAGAAATATTCTTTTGTTCATCCCGAAAATTCCACTATTAAGGGTTGCAGTCACATTCTGTGGTCAGGCAAGCCACTGGATCCTGCATCCACCGCACGTAACGCGGTCTTCTACGGTGACAAGGCTATCGATCGGTCTCCCTGCGGCACCGGAACATCAGCCCGTCTGGCGCAATGGTACAGCAAGGGTCTTCTCAAGCCCGGTGAGGAATTCATCCATGAAAGCATTATCGGGTCGAAGTTTATCGGCAGGGTGGAAGAAGTGACTACCCTGGGCGACAAGGCTGCCATCATCCCCAGTGTGGAAGGCTGGGCCAAGGTGTACGGGCTCAATACGATCACCATCGATCCGGATGATGATCCTTACGCATACGGTTTCCAGGTAATCTGACTTTTCGTGAAAAGTGTTGGCATAATTGGCGGAGGAATTATCGGGCTGAGTTCGGCCTACTACCTGAACAAGGCTGGGTTCAAAGTGACCATTGTTGATCAGGGAGATTTTCAGGAGGGTTGCTCGTTCGGCAATGCGGGAATGGTGGTGCCGAGCCACATTATTCCGCTAGCCTCGCCCGGGATGATTGCAAAGGGCATACGGTGGATGTTCAATTCCCAAAGCCCCTTTTATGTACATCCCAGGATCAATGGTGAATTGCTCAGGTGGGGTTGGCAGTTCTACCGGCACGCCACGCAGGATCACGTCAGAAAGTCCATACCTGCGTTGAAGGAACTGAGTCTGTTCAGCAAATCCCTCTATAGAGAATGGGCAAAGGAACTTCCGTTTGAATTTGGTTATCAGGAGCGCGGCCTGATCATGTTATATCAAAGGGCTGATACCGAAAAAGAGGAAGTGGAGGCAGCACATATTGCCAACGATGCGGGAGTGGAAGCAAAGGTTCTTACGCCTGAGGAAGTGCAGAGACTCGAACCGGATGTCCGCGTCACCGTGAAGGGTGGTGTTTACTATCCGGGTGATGCACATCTGACGCCACAGGTCCTTGTGAGCAGGCTTATAGAACATCTCAAATCAACCGGAGTAACATTCTTGCCGCGGACGGTGATAAAGCGCTTTGGCGTTTCTATGAGCAGAATTACCTCGTTGGAAACGGACAGCACATCCCACGCATTTGATGATGTTATACTCGCAACAGGTTCATGGTCGGGCACAGTGGCGGCTGGTCTGGGACTTACCTTGCCCATGCAGGCTGGCAAAGGATACAGTTTCACACTCCCCAAGGTGGAGCAGAACATCCGAATCCCTTCAATCCTTCTGGAGGGAAGAGTGGCGGTAACGCCAATGGGGCAGAGCCTTCGATTTGGGGGCACCATGGAAATAACCGGTGTGGATCACAGCATCAACATGAACCGTGTACGCGGAATTGTGGAGACCATCCCGAAGTATTACCCTGAAATGAAAGTGGCCATGCCCGACAAAAAGGAGGTCTGGCATGGACTGAGGCCATGTTCACCTGATGGTCTGCCTTATATCGGCAGGATAAAGAAATGGGACAATGTTGTTGTTGCCACCGGACACTCCATGATGGGTCTGAGTTTGGGACCCGGCACCGGCAAAATCGTCTCTGAATTGATCATGGGTGCAAAGACCTCCCTATCGGCAGTATCATTTGATCCGGAACGTTACGCTTGAGTACAAAAAAAATGCCCTGAAAAATCAGGGCATTGGCCTTACAGGTTTATCCTACTAAGTCTTATTGATCGTCGCGGTTGAACCCACCTTTGCGGAAACCACCACCTCCGTTGCTACGGAAGTTAGGTCTGTCTTCGCGGGGGCGAGCCTCATTAACCACCAGGCTTTTGCCCTGGAAGTCTGCGCCATTCAGACTGGAAATTGCCTGCCTTGCGGAACTCTCATCTGCCATTTCTACGAAACCAAAGCCGCGGCTGCGCTGCGTTACTTTGTCCATAATAATCTTTGCAGAAGTTACTTCCCCATACGCTGCAAAGTGCTGTTTCAGTTGATCCTCCGTGGCCTTCCAGGGAATGTTGGCTACATAAATGTTCATGTACTGTTAAAATTGGTTAGAAAATTAATCTTGTTATCGCTTCTCACATCTAACCGATTGCCGGGGCATTCAGCGCGCTGTCAGAAGTAAAATAACCGACAAATATAGTGATTAAATGAAATCTTCAATTCCAGGTCACTTTCTGGTATCGCGGAATGGGTGATTCTCTTAATGGAGAGGCTTTATTTTCCTTAATTCCGCGCAAATTTTCCGCTTTACCTTATTACAAAGGATTAGTAAAAGTATCGCAGATATGGACTTGGTTTTTAGTCAAAATTCTCCGGCTTCAGAACAGATGTTGGCCGATTCTTGTTACTCGACACGAAATTATTGTCGAATAGTGATTTGCGTTTGAAAGGGTAATTCCTCCAGAACATTGGATCAATTTGTAAGGTAAGGCGATGACTGATTGTCTCACGCAAAGACGCAAAGGCGCAATTGGTTCTATGATAAATAAGTAGCCCTCGCATAGCTCGGAAGCTTGCCAAGCTTCACGGAACGCGAGTTTTTCATCTCTTTGCGGACTCCCGAGCTTGCGAGGTGAACTTACTTTTGGACAGCACATTCGCGCCTTGGCGGCTTTGCGTGAAACTGTATTTATTATTACCAAGGCGACCCCCTGCGCACTATCAAGCAGTACCCTTTCCTTACCCATATGCCGTGTAGCAAAACAGCACTGGACCGGAGAGGTCGCTTCACTTCCGTCGCGATGACAATCTGGTTATTAGGTTGGGATGCTTGGAGGATTAGGTCGCTAGGCTCGCAACCGTCCAACGAACTCTTCCGGAGTTCATTTGTTGATTGGGCGATTGAGTGATTTGCGTTTGAAAGGGTAATTCCTCCAGAACATTGGATCAACGTATGGTAAGTCTGTCAGCGATGACTGATTGTCTCACGCAAAGACGCAAAGGCGCAATTGGTTCTATGATAAATAAGTAGCCCTCGCATAGCTC
>JBDHXU010000025.1:0-37684 GCA_039810905.1 Cyclobacteriaceae bacterium
TATTCGTGAAAGACATTGAAAAAAAGCTGAGAAGATGACTGAATGTGCTTGTCCCTGACCTTGTGACCCGGGTAACCCTTGAAGACCAATCCTGCTATGCTGGCTATATCCCTGAATTTTCTCCGGGCCATTTCAACGGAGTTGATGCTGGCCTGAATGTCCTTTAAAAGATTATCTGTACCCAGCACGTCAGTTTCAATGGCCTCCCAGATGGGTATCTCCTGATCGGACAACAATTCAAAACCATAATCATTCATCGCCATCGAAAATGTTATAGGTTTCATCCTTGCTATGCGATACGCCACAAGGGATGCCAAACCTTCATGTACCAGCCGGCCTTCAAAAGGATACATGATCACATGGTACCCTTCTGACGTTTCAAAATATTCAACCAGAAATTCATCCTTGGCAGGCAGCAGCGAACGCTCCGCCTGAAGATCAAGCAATGGTTTCAGGAACCGGAGCTCCTCATCCATTGAGCCGCCCCTTGATGCTTCATCAATTTTGAGACGGATCATCTCACTCAACTGCGAGGATAAGGCCATACGCCCGCCTTGCCAGGAAGGAACACGTCCTGATTTTTTCTTTGTATTCCGGACCTGGGCCTCCATGTCTTTTACCCTCACCAGTTCGAGCTTCCTTCCGGCAAACCAAAACACATCGCCGGGGTTGAGTTGGGCAATGAAATATTCCTCAATCGTGCCGAGCTGTTTGCCCGTTACGTATTTTACCAGCATGGCGGTATCGCTGACGATGGTTCCTATGGACAACCGTTGCCGCTGTGCCACGCGTCGGTCCTCCACAACGTACAAACCGTTATCCAGCACGACTTTCCGGTATTCATCATAAGCTGTCAACGACTCGCCACCTGTGGTGATAAACCTTAACGCCCAATGCCACTCCTCCTCTGTTATCGACTCGAAACAGAAAGTGCTTCTTACTTCTTCCAGAATTTCCTCCTGCCGGAATCCTCCCCCTACCGCAAGGGTAACCAGGTATTGAACCAGAACATCAAACGAGCGGATAAAGGGAAGGCGATCATCGACGATTTTGTTGCCAACAGCTTCACGTATGGCAGCTGCTTCAATTAGTTCCAGCGAATGGGTGGGCAGAAAGTGAATAATACTAACTGCACCCGGTTGGTGGCCGCTCCTTCCCGCCCGTTGTAGAAACCTGGCTACCCCTTTGGGGCTTCCCACCTGTATGATGGTTTCCACAGGGCGGAAGTCTACGCCAAGATCAAGGCTGGAGGTGCAAATCACAGCTTTGAGCTTGCCTTCATGAAGCTGATCTTCCACCCAATTTCTCAGCTCCTGGCTGATGGACCCATGGTGCATGGCAATCAACCCCGAAAGTTCGGGTGCGAGGTCCAGCATCCTCTGATACCATACTTCGGCAAAAGATCTTGTATTAGTGAAGATGAGTGTGCTGTTACTGTTCCTGACGATCTCCACTGCTTTCTTTAAAAGGCTTATTCCAATATGTCCCGCCCAGGGAAGCGTATTGAGATCATCCGGATATACAGAATGAATTTCGATCTCTTTATGGATGTCGGCCCGTATGATAGCATGGGGCCTGGAGCGATAATTTGCGCCCAGCAATACCTGCACAGATTGTTCCATGTTGCCAATAGTTGCTGAAATTCCCCACACCCGCAGACCCGGCGCAATTCTCCTGAGCCTGGAAATTGCCAATTCTGTCTGTACTCCCCGCTTGGATCCCATCAATTCATGCCATTCATCCAGCACAATCGTGGTGAGATCAGAGAAATACTCCTGGTAGTCTTTCTGCGTGAACAGGAGGTGCAGGCTTTCAGGGGTGGTGATGAGGAATTGGGGTGGTCGCTCCTTCTGCCTCAGCTTTACAGCGTGTTTCGTGTCACCTGTACGGCTGCCAATCTTCCATTTTGATCCAAGCCCGGCTGCTGCCTCCCTGGCGGCTGACTCTATTTCTTTTGCCAGCGCGCGTATGGGTGTTATCCAGATGGCACGAACCTTCTGCTGGGGCTGATTCAGCCCTTCCAACAATATGGGTACTGCCAATGAATAGGTCTTGCCGCTTCCAGTAGGTGCATTTACCAGTCCGTTCTTGCCTTCCTCATAGGCCTTCCAGGTCTCCAACTGAAAGGGAAAAGGATCCCAGCCCTGCTGATTGAACCATTGAACGGCTTTTGAGATATTGTAGGTGTCCTTAGTCACAAAGTTTGAACAAAATGGGGTCTTTATGGTTATTCAGCAAGTCTATTGCAACCCATGGGTAACTATTCAATCAAAGAGCTTGAAAAACTCTCCGGCATAAAGGCACACACCATCAGGATATGGGAGAAACGGTATGGTGTGGTTCAACCCTCCCGGACCAACACCAATATCCGGTATTACACGGATGCAGACCTTCGGAAGATCATCAACGTCGCACTTCTCAACAACCATGGTGTTAAGATTTCAAAAATAGCAGGCCTTTCAGTGGAGGAACTGAACCGCAGGGTGCAAGAACTCACAGATGAGCAACCGGAAGCCTCCGCCCACATCGACCAGCTTGTGGTTTCAATGATTAGTCTTGAGGAGGAACAGTTCGACAAGGCCTTGTCCCACCTGGTACTTCGATACGGGATCGAATACACCATGACCGAAGTCGTTTACCCTTTTCTGCACAAAATTGGAGTATTGTGGCAGACCGGCAATATAACTCCTGCGCAGGAGCACTTTGTTTCCAATTTGATTCGTCAGAAGATTATAGTAGCCATCGATGCCCTTCCTTTAGCGAACAAGGGTGCCAAAAGCGCTGTCCTTTTCTTGCCGGAATTTGAACTCCATGAAATTGGACTCCTGTTCCATTACTACATTGTGAAAAAGGCGGGGCTCAAGACCTATTACCTGGGGCAAATGGTCCCCTTGTCTGATGTTCATAAAATATGCGAGGATCACAACCCGAACTTCCTTATAACTTCCATAACCACTGCCCCTGCACCCAAGGATGTGCAGGATCTGCTTACCAATCTTTGCGCTAAACAGCCCGGCAGACAGGTCCTTGTAACCGGGCCTGTGGTGCAAAAAATGGCACTTCGTTTACCCTCTAATCTTCACATGTTCCATTCCAGCCAAGAATTGAGGCTTTTGTTAGCCAATTTGAATGTATCGTTAAACAAAATTGGCTAGGGCCATTCGCCAAGGGTACATTTGTTTAATATTTAAATCATAAGATTAAACAATGACCACATCAGAATTTGGTGCTGAATTGGCCAAACTTAGGCCTACCCTACGCACATTCACCTACCGGTTTACCTCCAACCGGGAGGAGTCACATGATCTGGTCCAGGACACTATACTGAAGGCCCTTACTTACAAGGACAAATTCAGGGACAACACCAACCTGAAAGGCTGGCTGTTCACAATCATGCGGAATACCTACATCAATAATTACAGGAAAGCGCAGCGTGAAAAGACCCAGCAGGACCAGACCAAGGACCTGTACTTCCTGAACGTTGAGGACGAACATACTTTCAACAGGCCGGCGGAAAGCGCAGAATTTAAAGAAGCCTGGCGCAACGTCAATGCCATCAGGGAGGAGCTTCTGTTACCGTTCAAAATGCACGTGACGGGATACAAGTACAATGAGATTGCGGACCACCTCAATCTTCCGATCGGAACGGTGAAGAACAGGATATTCCATGCCCGCAAGGAGATTCAGAAGAAATTGGCAGACTATCGGTAATTTGACTGAATGAAGCGCGTAGCCGTGATTGGGGCAGGGTTTGCAGGGCTGTCGGCGGCATCCTGTCTTGCCCAGGGAGGGTTTGATGTAACGATTCTTGAGAAGAATAGCATTCCCGGAGGTCGTGCAAGAAACTTTGAGGCTGCCGGTTTCAAATGGGACATGGGCCCAAGCTGGTATTGGATGCCTGACGTTTTTGAGAAGTACTTTCGTCGCTTTGGGAAAAAAGTATCCGACTACTACACGTTGGAAAGGCTTGATCCGTCTTACCGTGTCTACTTCGGAAAAGGTGACTTCATCGACATTCCTGCCGGCATCAATGGATTGTGCCAGCTCTTCGATCAATTGGAGCCCGGAAGCAGCAAGAACTTGCTTAAGTTCTTAAAGGAAGGTGAATACAAATATCAGATAGGTATCAACTCGCTGGTTTACAAACCAGGCATTTCGCTGACCGAACTACTGGACCTTCGCCTGCTGGCTGGTATGTTCCGGTTGCACGTATTTTCCTCACTGAGCCAATATGTAAGGAAGTTCTTCAAAGAGCCGCGAATCATAAAGCTGCTTGAGTTTCCTGTGCTTTTCCTTGGTGCAACTGCGGACAAGACACCCGCCCTGTACAGCCTGATGAATTACGCTGACATGTCGTTGGGTACCTGGTACCCCAGAGGCGGTATGTTTGAAATTGTCAAAGCCATGCAGCATGTGGCGGAGGAACAGGGTGTTAAGATCAAGCTCAACACATCCGCCCAAAAACTGGAGGTTGCTGATGGTAAAGTAAAATCGGTCCTCACAAACGAAGGGGCATTTAACACCGACTTTGTTGTGGCAGGTGCAGACTATCATCATGTGGAGCAGCAACTCCTCCCCTTGAAAGACCGCCGGTACAGCGCTGCGTATTGGGATAAGCGGGTCATGGCTCCCTCCAGTCTTTTGTTCTATCTGGGCATTGGCAAGAAACTCCCGGGCCTGCAACATCACACCCTATTCTTCGATGAGGATTTTGGGAGACATGCAAAAGAGATATATGAAGATCCCCAGTGGCCTTCAGCGCCTCAGTTCTATCTGTCATGCACCAGCCTAACCGATCCCACCGTTGCACCGGAAGGAAATGAGAACCTCGTAATCCTGATTCCGGTGGCTGCCGGCCTTCAAGACTCTGATGAAATAAGAGAAAAATACTTCCACCTGGTGATGGATCGGCTGGAAAAGATGATTGGAACTGAGATCAGACCGCATATCCTCTATAAAAGGTCCTACGCCCACAATGATTTCATTTCAGATTATAACGCGTTCGGCGGCAATGCTTATGGTCTGGCCAATACACTGATGCAAACAGCCCATCTTAAACCGTCGATACGAAACAAAAAGGTCGGCAACCTGTTTTATACAGGCCAGCTTACAGTACCCGGCCCTGGCGTACCCCCTGCTCTGATTTCAGGTCAGGTGGTTGCGGGCCAGCTGCTTGGAAAAGTCTAATCATGTTGAATTCAGTCGCTGTTTAACTTCATAACGAACCTAAACGAATGACCCAGAAGAATCTCTTTGATGAAGTGAGCATTCGCACCAGCAGGTTGACCACACATGCGTATTCCACTTCATTCTCCCTTGGCATCCGGTGCCTGGACAAAAGCCTCAGAGATCCGATCTATTCAATTTACGGATTTGTCCGATTTGCCGACGAGATAGTCGACACCTTTCATGATTACAACAAAGCTGAACTTCTACAACGTTTTCGACACGACACCTGGACAGCCATTCATGAAAGGATCAGCCTTAATCCTATCCTTAACAGTTTCCAGCAAACCGTACACCGGTTTAATATAGATGCCTCATCCATTGAACAGTTTCTTCACAGCATGGAACTGGACCTTACAGAGAAGAAGCACAGCAGGGAGAGTTTTGACAAATATGTGCTCGGCTCTGCGGAGGTAGTGGGTCTGATGTGCCTTCGCATTTTCTGCGACGGCAACGAAGAACGATATCAGGCGCTTAAACCGGCGGCCATGAAATTGGGCAGCGCCTTCCAAAAAGTAAATTTCATTCGCGATCTGCATGCTGACTACGACGGCATGGGAAGACTCTATTTTCCCGGGGTGCAGATTGAGAAGTTTGATCAGGAGGCCAAGAACGTCATCGAAGCTGAAATTGAAGAAGACTTCCGCGCCGGATATCAGGGCATCAAACAGCTTCCGCGCAAGGCACGACTCGGGGTCTATGTCGCATACCTCTATTACATGGCTTTGTTCAAAAAAATAAAGGCTCTCCCCTGCGAAAGCATCCTGAAAACCCGGATCCGGATCCGCAATCGCTATAAAATCGCTATTCTTGGGTTGTCATACCTGAAGCATCAACTCAATTTGATTCGATGAACGAATTTGTAATCCTTGTGGATGAAATGGACCGGGAATTGGGTACGATGGAAAAGATGGCGGCCCACAGGGAAGGATTACTCCATCGCGCTTTTAGCGTAGTTCTGTTCAACTCAAGGGGGGAATTACTTATGCAAAAAAGGGCCGCAGGCAAATACCATAGTGCCGGACTTTGGACCAATACCTGCTGCAGCCATCCAAGACCCCATGAGTCGATCGAAGCTGCGGCACGCAGGAGGCTTATCGAGGAAATGGGCATTGACATCTGCACCAAATTTGCATTTAAATTCTACTACAAGGCAGAACTCGATAACAGCCTCACCGAGCACGAGTGCGACCATATCCTGGTGGGCTCCTTTGACGGTACCCCAAGCGTCAACTCTGCCGAGGTAGCGGATTGGAAGTTCGAAAGCCTGGAATCAATCCGGCTGAACATGAAAGAGCATCCCGAAGCTTATACCCATTGGTTCCGGCTGCTGGTTCAGCATCAAGAGTTCGAAAAGGTAGCAGAACTTTTTAAGAAACGCGACTGAGTCAGAAAGCGATTTGATACTGAAGAACCCACTCGCCTTTTCGGCTCATTACCGTTTGATCTACACCTGAATAAACTGGACGCGACTGATAATTCAGCGTGAACTTGCTTCCCTGACCATGGATAAGCCAGTTGACACCAATGTCAAACAATGCCACAGGATCCTTGAGCCGGTCATATTTGGAATATTGAAGGGAAGAATAAAATTGCAAAGTCCCCAATTCCCCGAAAAGACCATTCCTGAGTTTGTACCCTGTCAGAAGATACCAGCTGGGTCCTGTGCCAATCAGGGGTGCTGCATTTCCTGTGCCGTTAAATGACCCGTTCTTCACACCCACCCCCGGGTTCATTGGTCCAACATTGCGGATATAACCGGGTCCAAAATCATAGTTAAGGTGAGCGGCATATACAGTGAGAGCCGTCCCGGTACTTCTGTTTATCGGTGCATCATAGAATACATCGACTGCCCAAAGGTTCATGGGATGGTAAATCGTGTCGTTGACAGCTCCCTTATACCACATGGCCTTTTGCTGTGATACAAAACCTGCACCAAGGTTGAATATCCTCTTCCTGCCAAGATAAGTCCCCACTGTGCCAGGGCCGGAATTGTTTTCCTGATCCAGGAATTGATACATGAAATATCCCATGAAGGCTTGTTGGGGAATATTCATGGAGTAACTGGAATATGTCCCGAACGGATCTGGAGGTGAAGAAGCCGTTTGCGTCACGAATGGTTTGCTCATGGACACACGGTAATCCAATTTACCCAATTTCCCCTTAGCGTACACGCCGAGTTTTCGGACAAACTGGTCATTCACATCATTTGTAGTTTCCTGAAAGACAGGAGGATCGAGGGCCAGGATATTGGGCACAGATATGTTGCAGAAACGCGCAGGCCCATTCCAGCCATGCAGCCCGAATCCAATGCTGATTTTGCGGGGAATCAGTGCAAACTCACCCGTAACATCATGGAAAAACGCTCCGGTCTTCCGCGGCGAGGTATAGGCGAGGTTGTTCTGACCAAATTGGACGAAGATGAAGACCCGCTTGGTCAATTGTCCACTCAACACAAATCTCACGCGGCGGATACCGCCCTCCGCGCCTCCGCCAGACCTATTGCAATAGCCTGCTTGCGACTCTTCACTGTCTTCCCTGACCGCCCACTTTTCAAGGTTCCTTCTTTGCGTTCGTGCATCGCCCGTTTTACTTTTTCCTGAGCTCCCTTGGAATACTTTGCCATATCGATTGAATTTAAGTAACACCACAAAAAAGCATACCAATCCCCGTAATCTGAGCGAATAAGATTTACCGCAACAAAAACTAATTCATACCTCCTTTTGTCAATCCGTCCCAGATCTGGGACTAATCTCTTTTCAGCGTTGAGCGATACTATTCTCTGATCAGAAAATTCTTTCGAGTGAGCCGGGCACCTGTAAAGTTTCGCGACAACGCTTTTTCCAGAAGCGGCCTCCAGGAGCTAAACTGAAGGGGTTTTTGAATGAAAGCGTCCGCACCTAGCCGATACAGATAGTCGATCGTCTGCCTATCCCCTGAAGTGGACAGGATTATCACCCTGAGGTGTTTCATATTGCTGTTGTCGCGAATTTTCTTCATGCACTCGAATCCATTCACCTTTGGCATATTCAAATCCAAAAACAACAGATCAGGAAGCAACTTCAACCCGCTTAATTCTTCCATCAGTTCCTGACCATCCTCCAGTACCGAAACTTTCACATCGGCTAACAGAGAATAAAGCGTTTCGAGAAAAAACTCGCGATCATCCGGATCGTCATCGGCGAGCATCACATGCTCGACGGCGATTAGCTCTTGCCTGCTGTGATGAAAATCTGCCTTCGGAACGCCCGCGCCGTTTTCTCCACCGTCCAGCGAACAGACTCCGATCACTGATATTGATTGCGGATTGACAATATTGCTGCCAATGGCACCACCGGATGCTTTCGCATTTCCCGACGATCCGGAAAGCGACTTCAGCCAATCGGCAGACACGGCGGCAGGATCATAACAAAGTTTCCTGTAACACAATAAGTGAAAAGAATGAAAGATGTGCCTGAATAGACTTGAGGGGAAGTCCGGAATTTCCATATGCCAAGGTTTGGTGCGGCCAATCTCAGCCACGTTCACTTTCAAGGTCACCAACAGTATGCCATGAGAATAGTTTGCAGCCCAACCACCTCATGGCGCGGTGAGCGGGACCAATCCACGACAGGAAGGACGTCTCTGCAAGTTGCTCACCGGCATTAAAAACGGCCGTAGTTGCTTAAGAATACCTTAAAAAGTCCTCAACGGCCGTATCCACCAATAATAGGAAGTATTTCGCCGGTTATGTAACTGGATGTCTGAGGCGAGGCAAGGAACACATAAGCGGGGGCGATCTCTTCAGGTTGGGCAGGTCGCCTCATCGGCGTATTATGGCCGAACTTTGCGATCCGTCCAGGTCGCTGGTCCGCAGGATTCAAAGGCGTCCAGACCGGGCCCGGCGCAACGGCATTCACTCGTATTCCTTTCGGTATGAGTTGCGTTCCTATCGAACGCGTCCAGGCATGAATCCCACCCTTGGTCATTGAATAGTCCGGCAGGCCCGCATTACCCATGATCCCGGTAACCGAGCCAGTATTCACGATCGCACTGCCCGGTTTGAGATATGGAACCGCAGCCTTCGTCATCTGAAAATAACCGTACAGGTTTGTTTTCATTGTCCTATTGAATTGGTCATCCGACAGCGACTCTAAGGCTGCGACATGCAACTGGAAGGCCGCATTATTCACCAGAATATCCAACCTTCCGAATTCTGCCATCGTCTCCTCAACAACATATTTGCAGAAATTCCTTTCCGATACATCCCCAGGAATAATGATGCATTTTCTGTTCTCACGCTCCACGAGGCACCTGGTTTCCGCAGCATCTCGGTGTTCATTGAGATAAACGACTGTTACATCGCACCCTTCACGGGCGAAAAGCACAGCTACCGCCCTGCCGATTCCCGAATCACCACCGGTAATGATTGCGACTTTGTTCCCAAGTTTGCTGGAACCTTTATAATAAGGTGCATCATACATTGGAGGCAATTCCAAAGAGAGTTCCAAACCTGGTTTTTTTAATGGCTTGCCAGGAAACGGCGGCACAGGATAGCGTCGGGCACCTGCCTGCATCGCTTTTTTGGATTCCCTTGAACCATGCGCCCGCTCGACTCTCTTTAACTTGTTTTGAATTTTCTTATGCTGCCGCGCCGCGCTTTCCCCTAGGCGCTTAAAACGATTTCTTGAATTCTCCGATCTCATATCCGCTATTGCACAAAAACTTTGCCCCGCAGTAGTGCTAAGCCGACCTAGATAATACCTTTCTCCTCACCGTTTATCCCACGCACCACCTTCCCGGCCAACAATACCAAGATTGCCGCAGCAACTCCCCCCATGGTAATCTGAAGGGTCCGAAAAAAAGGCGACCGCTGCTCTACTCGTGACTCAGTACCGCCCATCGGTACGGCCCTGCGATTGGAAAAGCGAGGCCCCCGTCCATTGACTCCGCCAACCCAGGACGGAGATGAAGATGCAAATTCTATGTAAGAGAAGATATCCCCGATTTCCTCATCGCTAAGAAACTCCAAATCGACCATCGGTCTTTTATCGAATCGCTCGAAAAGGTGTGTCGCATAAAGGTCACCTGAGTCAATCACACTTGTGGAACTTCTGACAAATGCAACCAACCATTCCTTTGAATGTCGCCGGGTAACGCTGGCCAAGGCAGGGCCAAACGTTTCATTGGGAATTTGATGACAGGTAAGGCAATGCGACTGGAAAAGCTGTTTACCCCGTAGAATCTCCGGACTGCCTTCGGTAATAACCTTGTAATTGGACTCAACTTTTTCATCCGGATGGACCGACTCTCGATCGATGTAGGCGAGTATCTTGTTGATATCATTCAATGAAAGTTTACGAAAAGATGGCATGACCTGAAATTGATATGCGTTATACAACGCCGCTGCGTACGGGTCATCGTGAACGATAACCCGCTGGGAATCATGGATAAATTCAAACAGCCATTCGGACCTGTGTTTTTTGGTAGTACTTGCGAGCGCCGGACCCACCAGATCTTTGTGCACGTCATGGCAACTTGCGCAATGCGTACGAAACATCTGCCGCCCCTCATGGTAAATAACCGATGAATCCTGTTGAGCTATCGCCTGAGATCCGACACAAATAATCATCAAGCTGAGAATCACCCGCACGATAACATTCCTGTTCATGACGAAGGTATTTTCCGGGGAATATTCTGTGGAATATTGTCGCGCACCGATCCGGGCAAGCTGTAATCATAGGGCCACCGGTACACATTGTATACAGGACGCTGCTCATCCTCCACATCGGCAGTCCACTCCAGTGTAGTTGAATGCCACGGATTGAGCGGAGCACGCTCCCCCCTGACCGCAGAATAGATGAAATTGCCCAGAAAAATAAACTGGGCGGCCAAGGTCACAATGGCGGCAACAGAAATAAAAGAATTCAGATCGGCATAACCGCTGAAGGCATCGAAGATCGTGAATGAATAATAACGACGCGGCAGGCCGGACAATCCAAGGAAATACATCGGGAAGAAAATGACATAGATCCCTGCGATTGATATCCAGAAGTGAACGTAGCCCCAGGTCTTATTCATCATGCGTCCAAACATTTTCGGAAACCAGTGATAGACGCCGCAGAGAAAACCGAAGAACGCGGCACTTCCCATCACCAGGTGAAAATGTGCCACTACAAAATAGGTGTCGTGAAGACGGATATCTATAGCAGAACTGGCCAGAAAGATGCCCGTTAGTCCGCCCGAAATAAAAAAAGAAATCACCCCTACTGCGAATAGCAGTGCCGGTGAGAATTGAATATTTGATTTTGTGAAAGTCGCCAGCCAGTTGAATACCTTGATGGCAGAAGGAACGGCAATGACAAATGAAGTGAGACTGAACACCGACCCCAGGAACGGACTCATGCCGGAGACAAACATGTGGTGGCCCCAAACCATGAAGGACAGGAACAAGATGGTGAACATCGCCGCGACCATCATGGGGTAACCGAAAATTGGCTTGCGTGCCTGCGTGGAAATAACATCGGATATTATTCCGAATGCCGGCAGGATTGCGATGTAGACTTCCGGATGTCCAAGAAACCAGAACAAATGCTGGTATAAAATCGGACTGCCCCCTGTATTAGCCAATGGCTCTCCGCCAACAAATATTTCCGGCAGGTAAAAACTCGTGCCATAAATCTTGTCGCTCAGTAAAAGCATCAGCGCATCAAATAAAACCGGAAATGAAAGCAGGCTCAGAATGGCAGTGAAAAGAAAAGCCCAGACCGTTAAAGGAAGGCGGCTCATGCTCATACCGCGCGTTCGCTTGTTAATGATCGTAGCAATAAAATTGATCGACGTCATCGCCGTCGATATCACAAAGAGCATCATGCTGATGATCCAGCAGGTCATCCCCGCACCTGAGCCAGAGGCGGCTTGTGGTAACGCACTCAGCGGCGGATAAGCAGTCCAGCCCGAAGAGGCCGGACCGGTGTCAAGCGAAAATGAGTAAAGCATGACAATGCCTGATAAAAAAAAGATCCAGAAGGAAAGCATGTTTACGAAGCCTGATGCCATCTCACGGGCTCCTATCTGCAATGGAATCAGAAAATTCCCTATCGAGCCAATGAAACCTCCCGTGAGCACGAAAAAAATCATGATGCTTCCATGCATCGTCACCACGGAAAGGTAAAACTCGGGATCAATCCTGCCCTGCGTGATGCCACGGCCGAAAACAGGTTTAAGCCACTCCAAATCCAGATCGGGGAAGCCGAGTTGTATCCTGATGATAACCGAGAGGATGCCACCGGTCAGCGCCCAGAACATTCCTGTAAACAAGTATTGACGCGCAATGGTCTTGTGATCGGTACTGAAAATGTATTTGCTGATAAAAGCTAACCAGGGACTTTCTCCAGGTCCCGCGCCCGCTCTAAAATTCTTAGCTGGTGTAGAGATCGACGTCGCTTCCATCAGAAGAGTGTTGCCAGTGAGCCTCGTGATTCATACCATTTATCGAATTCCTCCTCTTCCTCGACAATTAGGATGAACTTCATTGCAAAATGCATCCGGCCACAAAGTTCAGCACAAGCGATTTCATAATCGAAGTCCGGATCACCGAGCGCCTTCCGCATCTCACGCGTCGTGCGGAGTGCACGAAATTGCACGGCCGTCGACATGCCCGGCACCGCATCCATCTTCACGCCCAAAAAAGGGATGTAAAAACTGTGAATCACATCCCGTGATCGCAGCAGAACCTCTACCGGGCGATTCTTAGGCACATGCATCTGCAGCGCAATAAAATCATCGGTCGAATTCGGATCTGTCTGATCTATTCCCGAACCATTGTCTTCATCAATGTAGCGGACAGATGCCTTGCCGAGTTGACCGTCTGCTCCTGCATACCGAACACGCCAGCTAAACTGCTGACCCATCACTTCCACAACCAAAACATCTTCCGAAGGTTTCCCGACCGTATCAGACCAGATATCCTCACTCCAGATAAAGAGAAAAACAAAGAACGCCAGCGGCAAAACAGTCCACACAATTTCCAGTTTCATTGATCCATGTATGAACCTGGCCCGGGGTGTTGCCGCTGAACTATTGAAATAAAGTAACAGGAATAACAATAGCTGCGTCACCAGAAAAACAATGCCTGTACTTATTAAAATTGTATCGAACAATGGTGAAACCTTTGAGGCGGGATACGAAACGGTATTGTGAAACTTGCCAGAATAATGGATTGAAAAAAATACAATAAGAATCAACCCCGCCGTTACGAATATCACCGCGATCAGGGGCTGCCAGCTTGTACGTCCTTTAATATCCTTTTTCTCGCCGCTATTCAACACCTTTACGTTGCATGAAAGGGGCTGAAAAAAGCGTGCCGTCACGATAAAAATCGAACCCGATTACTTTCCAGCTGATTGCCCGAAATGAAGCGAATGCGCCCACGTTCCGAACCCAACGGAATCGTTTTTTATTGAATGGTGCCCTCAGTTGACAAACTGCGTGGCTGGGTCGAGCCGCTGAACATCATATTGGTGAATCAAATAGCCCTTCGGATGATAACTCAGAATATACTGCTGATCACCTCGAATTATATGCACCTCATATTCCGTCCTTTTGTCGCGGTTTCTCTCAAGGACCATCATAATTTTAAATGATCTATAAAAAATTTCAATTTTCTCACGCACCTTTTCCGGCAATGTTGAAAATGAAATTTCCCTTAACAGGCTTTTGATCCGCCCCTCCCTGTCGAACAAAACAGAAACGTTGATATCCTGGTAAATAAAGTCAGCTTTGTATTGACGCCTTACCGAAGTCCAAGTGACACTTTTCTCCCCAGGGTACAGCGAGTCAAGTACCTGTAACACCTTTGGTGATGGGTTCGCCTCCGCACGATCCAAGCCCGAGGCTTCGATAGGCAAAAAAATCACCATCAATATTTGACACAAAACCTTCAAGTCATTACTTCACTTTGATTGGCTGCCCATTCCGTAATTCATCGTGTGCTACTTTAATAATCTTCTCACCCTCGTGAACGGGGCCGAAAATCTCGACTAATGAATCCAGGGAGTTCCCCTTTTGAACAGGCACCCATTCAGCAGCACTATTTTCTGCTTTTATCAAAAATACCCCCTCCGTGGAATAGAGGACAGAAGTTTTCGGCACGAAGAATGAAGGGGAACTCCGTCTGACCGGAATTCTCACTTCAGCATACAAACCCGCCTTCAACCTGTCCTTCTCGTTGCTGAAGTCGAATTCTGCAACCATCGTTCGATTGCTCTCCTGCACACTCCCCGCACTCCTGGCAAAGACAGCCTTGTATTCTTTCAATGGCTCCGCCTGCGTTGTAAAAGTGACCGTGCTTTTTTCACCGACAGCATTTGCAAGATTTTCCGGTACGGCAATCGTAAGCCGAAGCTTCGCCCCATCTTCCAAAATAAACATCGCCTTTCCGTTCATATCAGGTCCCACCAGGTCACCAGGGCTAATATTTCTTTCTATCACGTTGCCATCGAACGGCGCCTTGACGATCAAATAACTTGCCAGTTGACTCTGCGCTGCCATTTGAGCCTTTGCCGCTATCAAATTCTCCTCAGATGCGCTCACCATCGCACTGTCCGACATCATAACCGCGTAGGCCACCTCCAACTCGTTGGCCGAAACAGCCCCTTTTGTCTGGCTGGTCTGAAGAATCCGGTGGTAAGTTTTCCTGCTTGTTCGTTGCCTCGCTTGCCTTTCCAGTAGCGTGGCTTCTGCTGAAGCCGCCTGCGCCCGCGCCTGATTCAAGGACGCTATCAACTCCGGAGCCTCAAGCTCTGTTAAAACCTGTCCTTTTTTAACAGCTGTCCCCCGATCGACAAAAACTTTCGAAACATATCCCCTCACCCGGGGAAAAACTTCAGTTTTATCCCAAGGCTTAAGCTCTCCAGGCAGCACAACCTCCAATGAAGGATGAAGCCTCCTGATCTGGATAACCTCGACGGTAGGTGTACTATCGACAGTCTTTTCTCGATTCTTACCGGTTCCACATGCGATCATGACAAAGGCAACAATAGCGACGGAAACTTTATTGGTAAATTCGGTTTTCATTAAAATCATACTTTGTTTCCTTTATAAAAGCGACTTAAAGAATCTTCCGGATCCAACGAGACCGAAGTCAGAGATGCCTTTTCCTGAACGAGCTTAAACACAACCGGAAGTATCAAAAGCGACACGAGCGTTGAGGCAACGAGCCCGCCGATCACCGCCTGTCCGAGCGGAGCAATCTGATCACCACCCTCGCCCAGGCCTGATGCCATGGGAACCATGCCTGCAATCATTGCAATGCTCGTCATAAGGATTGGCCTGATGCGTGAAGATGCAGCAGCCATACTTGCTTTGGTTGCATCTCCCGTTTCAAGACGTGATGCTTCGGCATTGGTAATCATCAGAATTGCATTAGCAACAGAGACGCCGACCGACATGATCATACCCATGTATGACTGAAGATTTAATGTCGCCCCACAGATCAGAAGCATCATCAACGAACCGACCAGAACGGCGGGCACCGAGGAAAGAATAACGATGGACAATTTGAAAGACTGGAAATTGGCAGCCAGCATCAAAAAGATAATAACAATAGCAATCCCCAAGCCGCCTTGCAGACTTGAAATCGTCTCTTTCAACAAATTTACCTGACCCTTGAAATCCACCAGCAATCCACGCGGCGGCTCGCCGGCATCTTTAATCGCCCGCTCAACTTGGCTGCTCGCAGTCCCCAGGTCAATGTCATGGAGATTGGCAGTGATCGTCACCAAACGGTTGGGCCCGGAACGATCATACTGACCCGGCCCCACCTCCTCGGAGAAAGATGCCACATCCGTAAGGGTAGGATGAAGATTACCGGGCTGCAACGGAATATTTTTTATGTCCTCCAGTGAACTCATTTTATATTCCGGCACCTGAATCTGCACCTGGTAGGCAAGACCTTTTTTATTATCCAACCAAAGATTCTTGTCTGTAAATCTGCTCGACGAGGTAGCCGCAACAAGCGAGCGGGCTACCTGTGTCGGAGTGACACCGACCTGACCCACTCTTTCCCTGTCCATGTCAATCTTAAGAATGGGATACGACATCGGCTGCGCAATCTGCACGTCTCTCAGAAAACTGATCGCCTGCATTTTTTGCATGATCTTGCCGGCAAACTTCTCAGCTTGTCGGATATCGCCAGCCGCAACATTGACTTCCAGCGGTGTAGATGCACCCTGACTCATAATCTTATCAACAAGTTCGATCGGCTCGAAGGAAAGCCTCAAGAAAGGAAGTTCCCTGCCCAGCCGGGCTCGCAGCCTTTCTTTGAGATCCTCCATTTGCACATTAAAGTGCTCATCAAGAGAAACCTGGATGACTGCCTCGTGCGGCCCACTGTTAAAAACAAAAATTTGCGAGGTCCCGTAACTGGTCGGCACATTACCGACATAGGCCGAGGAAATCTCGACATTGCCCGAACCAACTTCCTGATTTATAAGATCAAGAACTTTTAATGTAATCTTCTCCGTTCGCTCGACACGCGTCCCATCTATGGCCTTGATCCTGAGTTGAAACTGGTGACTGTTCGCTCTGGGTAAAATATCGGTGCCTATAAAAAGAAACGCTATCGCTATCACGAACGAAGCCCCTGTCAGGTAGCTTAACACCCAAAATTTTCCCCTTTTGAATATCCGCTCCACCAAACCCAGGTAACTGCTCTTGAACCGATCGAAGGTGCTTTCTTTTCGGACCTCAACGTCTGGAGAATGTACCTCGACATTGTGGCCTGTCTTAAGAAGCCAGTTCGATAACACGGGCACAAATGTCTGACTCAGCAGGAAAGAGGCGATCATCGCAAAGCCAACAGCAAGAGACAAAGGCAGAAACATAGATTTTGGAATGCCACTCATGACAAATGCCGGAGCAAAAACAGCAAGGATCGAAAGAAGAATAAGTAGTTCCGGAAACGCAATCTCCTTGCATCCGTCCCAGACGGCCTGTGCAAGTGGCTTTCTTAACTCAAGATGCTGGTGAATGTTTTCAATGGTCACCGTCGCCTGGTCCACCAAAATGCCGACCGATAAAGCAAGTCCGCTGAGCGTCATAATATTGATCGTCTGACCGAATAGGTTCAAAAGAATTATGGCGCTTAACACGGATACCGGAATCGTTACCACCACGATAATCACGCTGCGCCAGTCCCGCAAAAAAAGTAATACCATCAGCCCGGTAAGAATAGCGCCAAGGGCTCCCTCTACAATCAAACTCTTTAGAGAATTCGTTACATAGGTCGATTGATCAAATTCGTAAGATATTTTTACATCCTCCGGAATAGCATTCTGCAACGTAGGCAAAGCGCTTCTGATGTTGTTTACCACACTGAGTGTAGACGCGTCCGATTTCTTAACAACCGGGATATAAACTGCGCGGCGACCCTGCACAAGCGCATAGCCGACAGTAATGTCGGCCGCATCCTCAACGGTGCCTATATCGCGAATGAAAACAGTCGGCCCCGAACCTACACGAAGGGGTATATCGAGGAAGTCGGCAGGTTTATCAATCAGGGAGTTAAGCGGCGTCATTAGCGTCCGATCCCCGATCCGGATATTACCCGCTGGCGAGGGCTGATTGTTTGTCGTCACAGCACGTATCACTTCTTCAGGCGTAAGCTTATAACTCCGCAGACGCGCCGGATCAACCTTGATAACAATCGTGCGCTGATTTCCACCCAGCGGCGGTGGACTTGAGACACCTTCAATTTTTGAAAACATCGGACGTATCCTGGAACTGGCAAAATCCTGTATTTCATTCAGCGTCCTGGTGGCACTTGAAAAAACCAACTGTCCGACAGGAACAGAACTGGCATCGAAACGAATTACTTGCGGCGGTACGGTGCCTTCCGGCATATAGGCCTTAGCTCGCGAAATATTGTTCGCCACTTCGGCCGCAGCTTGTGCCATGTCCGTACCAGGATAAAACTGGAGCTTTATCAGAGACATACCCTGGATCGTCTTGACCTCTACATCGCGGATGCCGGACACGTACAGAAAATGATCTTGATAACGCGTGGTGATAAAACCGTCCATCTGGTCTGGCGCCATCCCTCCATAAGGCTGCACAACATAAATCGTCGGCAGGTCAAGATCCGGAAATATATCTACAGGAATCTGGCGGATAGAGAGGATGGCAAAGAAGAAAATCGCAGCAACGGCCACCATCACCGATATCGGTTTTTGTAACGCGCCTTTGATAAGATTGAACATAGTAAATTAATTATCTGCCCACTGCATCCATAAAAATTGAGAAATCACCCCGCGCTGCAGATATCGCAAGCAGCGAGCGCCAGACGTTCATGTGCGCGATCGCCATATCGGCCTCTGCCCGATTCAACGTCGTTATACTCTGCATCAACGTAAGCAAGTCGGCCAGTCCACTATCGTACCTTGCGGCTGCCTGACGGTAGGCCTGCTGAGCAGCATTCAGCTGGATAGGTGCCGCCTTCGCTTGCTCAAGGGAAATCTGATATTGCAACTCGGATTCACTGACTTGCCGGCGCATCCGCAGATCCTGTTCTTGGTACACCTCCTGATCACGAATTGTATTGTAGTACTCCTTTTTGTACTTCTGACGGTTGCTGACAAAATCACTGATCGTCCAGCGCGTTGAAATACCCAACAGGTAATTGTAGACCTGGTATTTTGTGCCTGAAGAGAAATCTGTACGATACGTATCATCGGAAGAAATACCAGATCCACGTGCCCATGCAGCTCCGACAAGAGTCAAAGAAGGAAGAAAGGAACGCCTTACAGCTATACTCCGCGCCTGGCTTGCTTGACTAATGAGACCATAATAGCGAAGCAGCGGGTTGGATTTGGGATTCCATTCACCGGTGTCAAGCCTGACCGGAGCGGATGTAAGAAAACTCATACTATCAACCACCAACGAATCCAAGCTCTGCCGGCCAATAAACTCCTGAAGCCTCAGGGATTGCGTCTGTTCATCGCGCTTGGCTTGCAAAAACAGAATCTTTGCCCTTGTAAATTCTGCACTGGCCAGCGAGCTATCCGTACCCGCTTGCATGCCGGCGCTCACCCGCGCACTGACAGCGTCAATAAACGCCCGCGCCCGGTTCAGGTTCGCGCTTTGAATCTCACGCAGTTTCAAATTCATCAGCGTAAGAAGGTATGCGTCGGCGATACGGACCTTATGCTGCAAAAGCTCATTGTCATAATTGGCGCGTGCAGCATCATCGAGGGTTCGATAAACCTGCGTATTACCAGAGACTTTCCCGAAATTGAATACATTCCACTCCAACAACAAGGATGTATAACTGCCCCAGGCTGCCTGGTTAATATTATCAGACCGGATGCTGCCTGCGGGCGAAATGACCGCCGGATTGGGATAATATGATCCTTGTAAACTATTACTGGTGGCGTAGGTATATTGATGCTGCACGGCGAGCTTCGGAACGTATTCGGCTTTGGCAACACTTACATCCCGATGTGCACGCTCTACTTCAGCAAGCTTCGCCTTGATAATTGGGTAATTCGTCACCCCCTCTTCTATCAGGCTCGGAAGATTTTCCTGTCCCATCAGTTCACGGACTGACACAACAATCAAAATCGGAATCATCAGGAATTTCACGCACAGAGACTTCATGAACAGGTGAACTTTCGAACAATATTGAAAGGGAATTCTGGAAATCCAAACCGTTCTTGATAAACGTCGCGACTTTCTGCTCATCTTCAATAACAAGAATTTTCATTGACAACATTTACCGCCTTGATGGCTAAATTTATGCCAATTGTGTATTGATTGTCGAAGAAGAGCGTTCCCTACTTTGGAATTTAAGGGGAATTTAAGTTTAAGTTAAGTACAATTTTATTTGAGAACCTCCAGGGATCGAGCACCGTCATCCCGATGCTCCAATAGTGTTGCCTCAGTGTCATTGTCTGACCGGTTGTATCCTGAGATGCATCGTAAAATTTCAACACAACTCAAGCGCACGTAATTGCCTTTTTAAGGAGAATTTAAGTGTAAAAATATGCCATGGCATTCCGGGATTAATAATTTGCAAACATGGACGCTGAAATCGATCGACCGATTACTGACCCTGATCTGGATCGGTCCGCTGACGGAGGTTTCATCGCAAGGGGACCAGCACTGCCTCCTGGCAAATCTATGAGATTCCGCTCCAGACTAATTGGAAAAACTAAACTTAGAGTTCACAACGAACAAGCTCTTGCTGGTGCGGTGATGATCGACGGATTGACATATCCGATACCACCTCGTGAGGATTCTGGAATGATCGACCTCAGCAGGTGGTGGTTCGGAAAACAATTCATCGTCACCAACGAATGCGACTGGGTGTTAAGGATAGAATACTAGTAAACTTCTTAGAACCGCTGCATGATTGATGCATCGCCTCTGGTTTGGCTCGGTGTTTTGACATACGGATTAACAACACGACCGAAGTGCATTAACCAAGCCTTCGCCAATATTTTCATCAATACGAAGCATCGCACACGCATTCCTGCATCATTTTTACAGCAGCCTAGGCATCCGGCCCAGGGCCATCCTATTAAGAAACAAAAAAACCTTCCGATGCTCGATCTATGCGCTAAGAAAAATCGATCAAGAAGTTGTAGAAGTCATTTATCCACCGATTTGAATCGCTGTTTGTTTAAATTTCCGATGAGTTGGAAATCAAATATCTTCCCGATCTGAAACATGTAGGAATCTGGTATACAGATTTCGAAACTGGTGTTACCCATTGGTCAGCGGAAATGTTCCGCATTCTGGGACTGAAAAAGGAACGTGATACACCATCCCCGGAACTGATTTTAAAGCACATACATATCGATGATCGTTACAGGGTGACTGATCTTGTTCATGAAGCGACTCACCGACAGGTCTTTTTTTCAACGCAGTGTCTTATAGTGCGTGCTGATCGGGTCAGGATACCGGCTTTTGTTTGCGGTGATTTTGATCGCAGCATCATGAAGACCATAAGATACCGTTACGGGGTGTGTGTCGATCTTTCGCATATCAGCGATAGCGACCGGGATGAAGTATCTGCTGCCCTAATGGTCTGGAGACTCCCCCCCTTCATGAATCTGATCAGTGAGGAGGCTGGAAAACGAGGCATTGAATTGCTTGAAGCAATCGGAATGAGCGGCAGGCCTGGGCATGGAACGTCAAAGCGTAGCGACGAGTAGAGGATTTAGGAATCGTCTTCTCTCCGATAGTAGCTATGCGAACGGAAATAATTGTTATATTTTGATCAGATAATTTTTTCAATCAGAATTGTATAATGATAAATTAATCAAGATTTCAATTCTGTCTTTTTTCCTGGGCTCAATCCTATCAACCTCTGAGTGATGGGCTGCAAACTGAATTTCGCATTGAAGCCCGTCGATAGGAAATAGCAGTTACGTTCACCAGTCATCCTTCTTCTTTGCCTCACCTTTCGGCAGGAAAGCCAGGTGGCCCTTCATCTTTCCGAGGAGTGTATCGAAGTTACGGGCAAAGTCATCTGCCTCTTTCCTTACTTTGTCGTTGGTTTCGCCCCTCAGCCATGCGATCGACATACGGTCTCCTTTGAGTACATATCTCTCCAGCCTGATCTGATATTCGCACTTGCCTTCTTTCAACGCCAGCGTAAGCGTATAGTAGAACCACGAGCCGTAGTTGCTGAACCTGGAGAGATGGCTTTGTATTGAAAGAGATCTGGGTCCGCATGAAAGATTAAACTGCAATGATGACATTCAATAAAAAACTTAACCTTTTCATTATGCTGTTCCTTATCGGAACGGCTGCATTTGCCCATGGTGTTGACGATGCAACCGCCTCGTTCCTGGCATCGATAAAGGAATTGCGCTGATGCCGTTTCTATACATCGGAGCAAAGCACATGGTGACGGGCTATGATCACCTGCTGTTCCTGGTTGGTGTGATCTTCTTCGGTCAAATCGATTATGGTGGGAATGGTAAGCCTCAGCTATTCAGCCGAATCGACTCAAGGTTAGAATCGCTTGCTTTGATTTCTCTTATAAACGGAAGCATGGCTTGCTATCGGGTTGTCAAAAGCGGAATGAATCTGCCATCAGGTCGCGTTCTCCTTTCGAAATTTTATATTTTTCTGCAACAACGTTCCAGTTTTTGACCGATTTCTTCGCCTCGGTCGTAATTTCTTCGGCACGCTTTTTTGAAAGTCGGAAGTAGGGGGCTACTTCGAGCGCAAGGTTTACGTCCAGTGAGTTGTCTTTTTCGGATATATTCAGGTGAAGCCCCGTTGCCTTACGTACCGGATTAATATCAAAAGCCGGTGAAATCCGCCATCCTTTGGCTGTCAGCAGAAACCCATGATTACGTAAGTGATCGTCGGTGTTGCTTACGCAGATGTAGAATACGATCCGGCGCCAAAGTTCTTCCAGGTCTTTACCGACCGATGCACCGTTGCGAATGATAAATTCAGCAAGTTCAAGATAGCTTACGCCATTCTTGTGACTGTATCCGTCAGAGTATCCGAGCAGTGTCATGGCCGAGGCAAAATGAATGCGACTGGTGCCCTCACGGTCAAATCGTTTAGTAAGAAAAGTATGCTGTGTACTGAAAAATTTTGCGGTCTGACACGGGGGCACCTTTAGACCGGCTTGCCTGGCAAGGTCGTGAACGACCATTTCCCAGGCACCGACATCGATGGCATCTTTAAGACTTGGAAACTTTGCAATCCACAGTTCGCCGTCAGGATCGACGACACTTGCTTTCGGCCGTGCCCCTCCTAATGAAGATCCCGGTGCGATGAGCATGTTGAGCCACTTGAGGCGGCCTTCATCATCTCCGTCTTTTTCCAGTTCGACGCTGGCGTGTTCCAGTTCACGCAATGAAGTCCACGGGGGTGAAGCCATTTCCTTGTTGTTGTTGAGGAATGGTCCATCAGGATTTTCTTTAAACCTCAGGGCGCCCATGCGATGTCCGTCAAAGACACCGAGCAGGTAGTCAGTTTCCCATAGGGTCGTTTGTGTACGTTTTTCAATACGAGCATAGACGGCTTCACGTCTATCCATAAGGACTCTGCCCCAGCGATCCGGGGACGAGTCGGTGAACATGCCGAAGTTGACCTTGTCTGTATTGAGGTATTGTACGCCTTTGAGGAGTTGCAAGTCAGGATCGAGCGTTTGAGCATGAGACTTCAGCCAGGCTTCGTCATACTCAAATGAAAAGACCTCTTTGCGGTATTGAGTGGACTTCAGAAGGCCAACGAGCACAGGGCCTCCCAGTTCCTGCCAGTCGGCATAAACATAAATGATTCGTTGTGAGTTTTTTGGAGCCATGATTATTCCTTTCTCCTGGGGGCGCGCTCGCGCACGGTCATGTCTGCATCCTGCAGTCGCCTGCCGAGTGCGTCGCTTTCAGCGATGGTTCGAAGTCCCTGTTCAAGCCCCAGCACCATTAGCACCTGAAGATAGGCGCCCATCGTCACGGACGGTGATCCGCCCTCGATCGCACGTAGGGTTGGGCGGCTGATGCCCGCGCGTTCAGCCACAGCTTCTGCGCTCAGTTTCCTTCTCAGGCGTGCCAGGCGGATGTCCTCGCCAAGTTCTTTAAGGAGTTTTGCTATCCGCGGAAGCAATATCATTGCATTTCGACCCATAATGGAAAATAATTTTTACAAATTTAGTACTTTTTGGCAAAAGTATTTTCCTTTATAAAGGAATAAAACAGAGGTTTTTCAAAGTGTAAAAAGTAGTCCCGACAGGTATCAAACTTTTCAAGTTGGACCTCTTACTGGCAAGCTGTCCCAGATTTTATTCGGGCCGGCAACGCTGCATCAAGCCAGAAGGCGCCCGTGAAATAGGTTTGACTACAACTCCAATGAAAAACATAACGACCGGGATTTTTTAAGGCGTCCCGTTGAAATGTGGAAAACTCTGTTTTCCATTCTCAACCGGCCAGAGTTTCCCACATTCCAACGCCGTGACAATTATTACAGTTGCACGATGTCCTTCCTTGGCGAATGACTTTAAACAAAATGCTCCCACCTTCCTACCAAAGTGTGCCATGCAGAATCAATCCTAAATATAATTGCCCCCTTAATAAACCGAGTATGGTAGACCCAAAAAAAGAATCACTTAACCTTATCACCGAAGGATTACTTAAAATGATTTCCACCCTCATCGACGAACGTATGAAGGACGCCATCCCACAACGAACAATAATTTCCGTCAGGGAAGCGGCCAAACGCTACGACGTCCATAAATCGACAATTTATGATTGGTTCGCGCAAGGCGTTGTCAGAAAGCATTCAATAGGTGGCCGGGTCTATTGTTTCATCGAAGACTTCGAAGGAATAAAATCCAGGATGAGAAGATAGCCTAATACCGGTCAAGCTATCTTCATTAACGCTATCTCCTCCATTTTTTTGTCCATGTTTCTCATAGCTTCCCTAACTCGTATGATCCTCATCCGATGGTCAGGCGAGCCGGCATAATGTTCTGTGACGTTGCTGGCCGTGTGTCCCAGTTCATCGCGCGCTATTTCCATACCCAGTCCAAGGTCATTCAGCAATCTGGCATAAAATCTGCGGCCTGAGTGGAAAGAGATCAGCTTGTATTTCGGTTCCGTAACCTTAATTGTCTGACTGCCTCGATCAATTCTCTTAACAGTTTCTGCCGTCAAATTCGCTCTCTTTAACACCGCTTTCAATGCATATGAGAGGCTTTGACGATTATAGGTGATTCCAATTGCATGATATCTTCTTACCAGCTCTTCATTGTGAACATGTAGGGTAACCGAAACAGTTTCACCCGTTTTTTCCTGGAATTTGTCGAGGTGAAATTCATGAAGTTCAGCCTCACCAATTGTGAGGATGTCGGAAATTCTCAAACCTGTAAAACACGCTATCGTGAACACGTCTCGGGCTACCAGTTCTGTTCCCTTGGCGTCGGTATTGATAATTTTCTGGACTTCGGAATACGCAAGCCTTGCTACGCTTCCGTTTCTGGTGGAATAAGGAAAGTCGTAACGAAACAAGTCCGGGTTTACAGTAACATATTGTCCCGCATATGTCGCCACATACATCAGGGCTCGAATTCTTTTGTAAACAGTATTATTCGAGACTCCTCTGTCATTTAGCCAGTCGACGAACCTTGTCAGGTTGCCCGTGGTGAGGCCGGAAAATCTTAGTTTGCTATTCCAATCTTTGACGTTGGTCTTAACGGTAGCCACCGCCTTACGCTTGCCTCTGGAGTCCTTGGTGTTAGCCAAATACCGGTCGCACCACTCCAAGACGCTGTCGCCGTCGGGATTGGCCAAATAGCCCGGACGCCGGACGACTTGCCAAATTAGCTCCAGGCTGGCTTCCCAGCCCTCTGCAAGAATATCCTGGTAAGCCTGCCTCAGAGTCTCCGCGAACGAATTAAGCTCTGTATTGGCCTCGTAATTGTGTTTAAAGCAGCCTCGCTTCTTGTCCCACTCCTTAGGGCTCGCTTTGAGGCCCGTGAATTTCACAATCTGCCTAGTGGAGTTCTGACGGCTTCGAATAAAGATGGGGCAGCGCCCGTCGGAATCCGGGCGCGGACGGAGGTAGAAATTGACTTTGAAGTGCTCTTTGATTAGTCGCATAAATGGGTTGTTTTTTGGTACGCTTTTTTGGTCCCACCCTCTCGTCAAACGACGGAAGGCAACGACTAAAAAACACCCATCTTGGGCACTCCTTGCGAGAGTTTTAGATGCTCTAAAGCGGCCCTAATCGACCGACATCCCAGGTGCTGGACTCTGGGAATCCATTGATGGTAGTTCCAGGATTATTGTCGTTGTACCGGGCCCAAATCTGGGATACGAAATTGAGTCTAAGCCAGGTGGAACTGTCCTTGGTGAGATAGGTCTTCAACCCATCCTGCAGGCCGGGAATCTGCGCACTGCATATGATTGCAGAAGCCCAGAAAATTGCGATGAAGAAAAGGCGCCTTGACAACAAAGTAGAATTATGGGGCTGGTGGTCTGTCGGGTATAATTGTCCGGCGGCAATAATAACCAATGTTAAGAGAATATTAATTGATTAACATTAGATTCATATGTACCTAACACAGGATTTTGATCATCATTTGGTCTTATGACAAGAAATGCAAGTCAACGGTGGTTTGCCTGGCTCATGCAGAAGGGTGAGAAAGTCAACCGGAAGCTGTACCACACATACCGGAAGGACTTGTTGTCCAAGGTTCATGGTCGCGTTGTCGAGATTGGCCCTGGAACGGGTATCAATTTCAACTATCTACCCAGCGGGATCGAATGGATCGGAGTTGAGCCCAACGAAGCCTTCCATCCTGTGCTCCGGGAGCAGGCTGCCAGAAATCACATCACTATACGATTGTTAACCGGGGATGCACAACACATACCCGTTGATGACCAGAGTGCCGATCACGTCATCTCAACATTGGTCCTTTGCTCCGTTCCTGATCAGGAAGCCTCCATAAAGGAAATCTACAGGATACTCAAACCCGGAGGCAAGTTGATTGTACTGGAACATGTCGCAGCTCCCCAACATTCGTTTCTGAGGTTTGTCCAAAACACGCTTAACCCTGTGAATAAGGCGCTGGCCGATGGGTGCAACTGCAACCGGGATACCGCATCGGTCATCAAAAGTGCAGGCTTCAGGGATACAAGTCTTATCTCTGTTATGGTCGATGGTACCCTGCCCTGGCACCGTCCTCATATCGTTGGCTACGCTACCAAATAAGTTCTACCTTTCGAAATGCCTTCTCCATTCAAGCTTCTCTCATGCTTCGTAATGCTTACTCTGTTGGTGACTTGCTGCCGGCCAAAGAATCCGGAACAAGTCATAACCAATCCAAGACTTATTGAGTACACAGTTCAAAGCACGCTCACCCATGACACCAAAGCCTTCACCCAGGGGCTTGAAATTCACAATGGACAGCTGTATGAAAGTACCGGTCAAAAAGGTTCGTGGATCGGAATTGTTGATATCAATACCGGCATAGCGGACAAGAAGGTGACTCTGGAGGACAAGTACTTCGGTGAGGGTATCACGATTTTTGGCAACAAACTCTATCAGCTCACCTGGCAGAACCACGAGGGATTTGTTTATGACCTTGCTTCTTTCAGGAAGATCCGTTCTTTTCGATACCCCACAGAAGGCTGGGGTCTAACCCATGACTCCACCTATCTGATCATGAGTGACGGATCAGACAAAATGTATTTCCTGGATACCGCGACACTTGCGACCGTTCGCACAATGGAGGTTAAGGATCAAAATGGCCCGGTAAGCAATCTGAATGAGCTGGAGTACGCACACGGCCGGATCTATGCCAATATATGGCAGACCGATTACATCGCCAGGATCAACCCTTCAACAGGCAACGTGGATGGCTACCTTGATCTTGGTCCGCTGACCCGGCAAGCTAAGTTGGCCAACGCACAGGCAGATGTGCTGAATGGTATTGCCTGGCACGACCGCACCAAGGCACTTCTGGTTACAGGCAAGCTGTGGCCCTACCTGTTCATAATCCATATGCGCGAGCCATCCAGGGAATAATCTTTCCGGCGCTAAAGACCCGATGGCCCTTAAAATGAATTTTGTTTTATCTTGACCGGCCTATACCCAAACCGGAATCGCTGAAATGTCTGAGCTCCAACCCGCCTCCCACACCAGAGTACTAAATGCAGCTGTAATCGTCGCCGCACTTGGCTACTTCGTTGATATCTATGATCTCCTGCTCTTTGGCATTGTACGTACGGCCAGCCTTAACGACCTGGGTATAACAGGGCAGGCTAACCGTGACCAGGGTGAATTCCTGCTTAGCATGCAAATGTACGGCATGCTCCTTGGCGGAATTGTATGGGGTGTGCTGGGCGACAGGCGCGGGCGGCTCTCCGTATTGTTCGGATCCATCGTCACCTATTCTATAGCCAATATTGCCAATGGTATGGTCACCTCTGTCGAAGCGTATGCTGTATGGCGCCTCGTGGCAGGATTTGGACTGGCGGGTGAATTGGGTGCAGGGATCACACTCGTAGCGGAAACACTTCCGAAAGAAAAGCGCGGCTATGGGACTATGATCGTGGCATCGGTTGGAGTTTCAGGGGCTGTGGCCGCAAACCTCATCTACCAAACCCTGCAAGATTGGCGGATGTGCTATTATGCAGGAGGTATACTTGGTATGCTGTTATTACTCTTGCAGGTGAGCGTAAGTGAATCAGGTATGTTTAAGAATATGGCTGACACTTCCACAACCAAAGGAAATTTTCTGGCATTGTTTACCAACCGGGGAAGGTTGCTGAAATACCTGCAATGCATACTGATTGGAATTCCTCTCTGGTTTTTGGTGGGCGTCCTGATCACGTTTGCACCTGAGTTCGCCAAAGCCCTCGGAGTTCAGGAGCCCGAGGCCATCATGGCGGGAAAGGCCATCGCATGGTGCTATGCAGGACTTGTGTTTGGCGACATCTTTACCGGTCTTCTCAGCCAGGTACTCAAGAGTCGGAAGAAGGTGATGTTCACATTCCTGAGTCTGAACCTGATCATGGTATTTGTATACCTCAATACGCATGGGCTTTCCACCACTGCGTTTTACCTTCTTTGCCTGGGGATGGGATTCTCTGTCGGGTACTGGGTGATCTTCGTAACCATTGCAGCGGAACAGTTTGGCACCAACATCCGGGCAACCGTAACCACCACTGTCCCCAACTTTGTACGAGGAGCCTTGCCCATTACTTTGCTTATTTACCAGTATTTCCGCAACACCGTGTTTGATGGCGATATCATCAAGGCCGGGATGGTGGTAGGATTCATCCTTTCAGCTATTTCTCTTTCCGCCCTTTGGGGACTCAAGGAGACTTTTTCAGAAGATCTGAATTACACAGAAAATATCTGAACAGGTCATTCAACCATCACTCCATCTGAAACCAGTTTCAGCGTCATCTTGTGCAGTTCCTCTTCGTAGCTGTAGTCAATTGGGAATGAATAGGTATCACAGATTGCCTTAACAATAGGAAGGCCCAGACCCAGGGAGGAGGACTTCTGATTGTCCTTGACAAATCTCCCGAAGAGTTTCTCCGGAGCCACTTTTGGGGGCTCCCCGGTATTGGCTATCGATATTTTGTGGTCAACCGTGCGAATAGAAATTTTACCTGATGACTGATTATGCTTGATTGCGTTTATGATCAGGTTTTCGAACAGAATGTCGGCCAGGTAAGGATTCATCTTCGCCTTAATTTTGGAATCGTATTTCCTCTCCACCACAAGGTTCTTCATCTGGATGAGCTCATTCAGGCCATTCAACCGGTAGTCTATGAGATCATTGATACACACATCGGAGACAGAGTGAAATTGTCGGTTTTCGATCCGGGCCAGAATAAGCAGCGCTTCATTAAGCTTAGACAAGCGCACGGCTGCGCTGTTCATGGATTTAATAAGTGACAACTGACCTTCTGTTATATCAGGAGACTGCAACAACATTTCCATTTTGTTCCTGATGATTGCCAGCGGTGTCTGAATTTCGTGAGATGCGTTTTCGGTGAATTCTCTCTGAAGCAGATATTCCTTTCGGATCTTGGCGGTCATCTTTTCGATGGCCGCTGCCAGGTCATTGAACTCCTGAATAGACCCCCTTCTCAACTTAAGGCTTTCACCCTGGTCAATCTTGTAGCCGGAAATGGCATCCAGAATCCTGTAAAAGGGTTTCCAAATTCTTTTTGACAGTTGACTGTTAATCAAGGTGAGCAAGGCCACAAATGCAAGGAACAAACCAGATTCCAGGAAAATCACACCCTTGAGGAGATCCTTGTCTTCCACGATAAGACGCCTCAATCTGAATTCATACATCTGTCCTCTTACTTCCGACCTGAATGCCAGTTGCCTGTACGTTTTGGAACTCTTTTCAATCCGGTCATACATGGTCGTATCCGAGAACCGGTCAGCCATTTCCTGCCTATTGTTGGTCCGTAGGATAGTGATGGTGTTGCCAGATAGCGGTTGAAAATCCAGGATGCTGTCGTTCTTGTTCAACTGCTTGAGCACGTATTCCTTCCGGGCTATCAATTTGTGGGAGAGATCATTATCTATCACTTCCTCGAAGAGGAAGAAGAAGAGCAGACCACCCAATCCAAAAATCAATACTGCCGCTAACAGGAAGTACAGGTTGGTTCTATCCAACAATTTCATTGCCCGAAAATTTATATCCAACTCTGTAAATAGTACGGATATAATCAGGGGCGCCCCGGTCCATCAGCTTCCGTCGAAGGTTACAAATATGGGTGTAGAGAAAATCGAAATTGTCCACGGCATCGATATAGTCACCCCATAGATGCTCGGCAATGGATTCCTTTGTGATAATTCTATCCCTGTTGGAAATGAAGTATAACAACAAATCAAATTCCTTTTTGGTCAGGGTGACGGGCTGATTTTTGACAAACGTCTGCAGCGTGTCTGGGATGACCCGGATATCGCTGAAGACAATCTCCTTGTTGCCGCTGAACTTCCGGCGACGCAGAATGGATTTCAGGCGGGCATTCAGTTCGGAGAGGTGAAACGGTTTCGTCAAGTAATCGTCTGCCCCGATGTCGAGTCCGGAAATCTTGTCGTCAAGCGAGTTTCTGGCTGAAATAATAATGACGCCCGCATCGGAAGTCTTGGTACGAAGCTCTTCAACGATTTTCAGACCATTCCCGTCCGGCAGCCCGATGTCCGCCACGACGCAATCGTAATTGTAAGAATGTATCTTCCGGAGGCCGTCCTCCAGGGTGGTGGCATCCTCACAAACATAACCTTCGGTTTTAAGGTATTCCATTGACGAGTGAAGCAACTCCGCCTCGTCTTCAATAATCAGGACTTTCATATCTCCTCCTCTTTTTCTGGTCTGGGTATTTCTCTCTGCTATTATGATTGGACAATCAAATAACCTTAGAATCCTCTAATCCGCACGTCTAAAGCAAAGCTTTCACTCGAATAATAAATAGTAAATCTTAAGTTATTCTGAAGATTGCCTGTTGTGGTCAGAATCCAACTTCATTCGGCCAAAACATTATGTGAGGACCAATTGTTTGGGATAGTATGACTATTCCTGCATCCCTCAAAAAGGGTGCCTTTTGGTGGATTCGAAGGGATCTCCGTATTGATGACAACACTGCCCTTTTCCATGCCATGCAAGGAGAAATGGATGTAGTTCCCCTGTTTATTTTCGATAAGAACATTCTTGATCTGCTGGACGACCCTGAAGACAGGAGGGTCAATTTCATCCATGAGGCATTGAAGAAAGTCAAAGCTGATCTTGAAGAGCATGGCTCAACCCTTGTCGTCCTCCATGGTGATCCTGTTGCCATCTTCAGGGAGCTGGATCCAAAAAGCATTTACACCAACCATGACTATGAACCTTACGGGGCTGAACGCGACAAGAAGGTAAAAGACTTGGTTGAAGCCAATGGGGGAAAATTCTACAGCTACAAAGACATTGTCATTTTCGAAAGAAATGAAGTACTGAAAGATGACAGGCTACCCTATACGGTTTTCACCCCCTACTCTCGAAAATGGAAGGCCTTGCTCAAGCCGAAGCATTACAAGAGTTACAGCATTGCAGACTGGAGCCGGCTCAAAAGAATGCCCCCGGCTGAAATGCCCGGACTGTCGACCATAGGCTTCAAAGAAGTCTCCTATACTTTCCCGCCACGAACCATCAAACAGCGAATCATTGCAGATTACTCAGACAAGAGAGATTTTCCTGCCGTTGAAGGCACTTCAAAACTAAGCGTGCATTTACGGTTCGGTACGGTCAGCATTCGCAAGCTGGTTTCCATTGCACTGAAATCAAGCGAGACCTGGCTCAATGAATTGATCTGGCGGGAATTTTATCACATGATTCTTTATCACTTCCCCCTAGCGAGCCAAAAGGCGTTCAAGCCCTCCTATGACCGCATCATATGGAGCAATAATCCCGAACACTTCAAAGCCTGGTGCGAAGGACGTACGGGCTATCCTATGGTGGATGCCGGCATGAGGGAATTGAATGCGACAGGGTTCATGCACAACCGATCAAGAATGATTACTGCAAGTTTCCTTACCAAACATTTGTTGATCGACTGGCGCTGGGGTGAGGCCTATTTTGCGAAGAAACTTCTCGACTTTGACCTGGCAGCCAACAACGGCGGCTGGCAGTGGGCGGCAGGCAGCGGATGCGACGCAGCACCTTACTTCCGTGTATTCAATCCTGAATTGCAGGCGGCAAAGTTTGACCCGGACCAATCCTATATACGCCACTGGATACCTGAATTGGGAACCCCTTCCTATCCGTCCCCTATTGTAAATCACCAAACGGCCAGAGATCGCGCCATTCGAACATACCAAGAAGCGTTACAACCGTAATAAAATGAAGTTCTATCACCTCACAAGAACCCAGTTTCTTCCCATCACCTTGAAAGAAGCATGGGACTTCTTCTCCACCCCGGAGAATCTCTCGAAGATCACCCCTCCGCATATGAACTTCCGAATCCTGTTCAGATCAGGAGGAGAAAAAATGTACCCCGGGCAGATCATTAAGTATAAAGTGGATGTACTCCGTGGCGTTACCGTTCAGTGGGTCACAGAGATTACACATGTAGTTGAACCCGCCCTGTTTGTGGACGAGCAACGGTCCGGACCTTATGCTGTGTGGCATCACCAGCATCATTTCACTGAAGTGGAAGGTGGCGTGAAGATGACCGACGAATTAACCTACGCGCTCCCCTTAGGCTGGCTGGGTCGTCTGGCCCATTGGCTGTTGGTGGGCCGTGAGGTTAATGCTATTTTTGAATTTCGAAACAAGGTCCTTGAACAGATGTTCAACAGGCAATCTCCACAAGCCAAAGTAAAATGACGCTCCTCACGATCATACTCTGCGGATTGATTGTTATCGGCACCTTCCTTTTCTGGGAATTTGTAGCCTGGTTTACTCATAAGTACGTTATGCATGGCTTTTTATGGGTCTGGCATCGATCTCACCACACCATCCATAACCACGCGCTGGAAAGAAACGACTGGTTCGCCGTGGTGTTTAGCATTCCTTCCATCGCATTGTTTTACTACGGATCAATTGTAACCTATAACCCCTATCTGCTTGCAGTTGGTCTGGGGATCTTATGCTACGGCATCTTCTATCTCGTATTTCATGACATCATCGTACACCAGCGTATCCATTGGAGGCCCTCAAAGCGCAGCAAGTACTTGCAAAGGATGATCAACGCCCATTATGTTCATCACGCAAAGCATACCAAAGAAGGATGTGAAGCATTTGGTTTCCTTTACGCGCCGAGGAAATATGAGCCGGGTCAATTCACCTACAAAGTGAACCGCAGCGAAACACAATAGAAGTAATTGCACCTGATGGAACATTACTTATACCTGACGCTGGACCTCGGCTCCATACTTGTTCCCCTCCTTTTCAGCTTTCACCCGTGGGCGCCACTGGCACGCAGGCTGAACTCAGTGATACCTGCCATCATCATACCGGCGATTATTTTTCTGATCTGGGACATCTGGTTTACGGGGATGGGAGTATGGGGATTCTCTCCCCGATACCTCACAGGTGTGTATTTCTTCAACCTTCCCATTGAAGAGGTATTGTTCTTCATCTGCATTCCTTATGCCTGCTTATTCTCTTACGAGGCAATCAATCATTTCAGAAAAGAAGAACCGTTGCCGAATTACGGCCTGCGGATTACCGTGGTGCTCATCATTGGTTTGACCATCACCGGCATTCGCTACATCGACAGGTGGTATACCTCCGTAACCTTCATCACCCTGGCAGCATTCCTGCTGATCCTTCAATTGACGCTTCGGCCCAAGTTTCTCGGACGGTTCTATTTCGCCTATTTGTTTATCCTGATTCCCTTCTTCATTGTTAACGGCATCCTCACCGGCACAGGGCTGCCCCAACCGGTAGTTTGGTATGACAACACCGAAAACCTCGGCATAAGGATGCTCACGATTCCGTTTGAGGATACCTTCTACGGCATGCTCCTGCTGTTGATGAACGTGACCATCTACGAATACCTGGAACGCAGAAAGGGTCGCGGACTACCGGTTACAGCCTAGTTCATCTTCATGTTCTTCCAGTCCTGGTTCTGCTTGAGCAAATTATAAGCCTTCTCCACGTCCTGAAGCTGCTGCTGGGTAATGGAATACACAGACTGCTGCTGATCGGTGGGCGGACTGTCTGCACTTGAAACGATCCCCTCCTTGCTCATGGCGAGGAAACGCTCCAATACCTGCGGGGGATTCCGGAATATGTCCATCCTCGCTCCTGTGAGGTGGATATCAAACAACTTGCCTTCCAGCTGGTAGATCTTGTCTTCCAGCGCAGCAGCTGCCTTCCCATTCTTTTTGTCCGAAGTCATTTTCAAAAGTTTCGCGCGGGTCTGCTCCATTTCATCAATCATTTTGAAAGTGGCGTTGACGGATGTGAACAGACGAACCCCCTGCTCAAACTGTTTCTGAATATCCGCTTCGGTTGATTTGGTGTTCGGATCTTTGAGCAACTGAACGGGCTGGCGGTATTCCTTGCCGTTGGCTTTCAGCACAACGGTGTATTCACCAGGAGGGACCATGGGTGCCACAAGTCCGGGACCAATATCAAGATCATAAATGAACAGGTTGCGGGTACCATCGTTATCCAGTTGCACCCAGTCTTTGTCTCTGGGCTTGGTGCGCAGTCTCGGCAGCACATAATCATCCAGACGCATATCCCAATACACGCGGTTAACCCCGGGTTTGTTCTTACCCTTTATGGTCTGAACCACTTCACCCTTATTTTTGAGAATAAGTACCTGCACACTGTCGCGGGATTTTGCTTTCAGAAAATAGTTGATGTCGGCACCCTCGGGCGGGTTTTGCCCGCTTACCATACTGCCCTCACTCTTGATCGCCTCCGTTTTCTGGAACCGGTAGGTCGGTTTTACGCTGAACAGGTAGGCATCGGATTGCCCGATCTGCTCAGAGTATTCACGGATGGGTGTCACATCGTCCAATATGTAGATGCCCCTGCCATAGGTACCGATCACTAGATCCCTGAAATTCCGCTGCACAGTGATGCCATAAATGGGAACCGGCGGCAGGTTGTTCTTCAGGCGGATCCAACGCTGTCCATTGTCTGGGGAGAAATAAAGCCCGTTGTCGGTACCCAGCCATAAGAGTCCCTGCTTGTCGGGATCTTCAATCACCTGGTGCACTACATTTGAGTTCGAGGCTGGCAGGTCGACATTCAATCGCGACCAGGTTTTTCCAAAGTCGGTGGTGCGATAAACATAGGCATTGAAGTCACCATTGTGCATGGCATTCACTGCCACGAGGCAGCCTCCCGGAACAAACCAGGACGCGTCGATGTGCCGGATGGTTGCCCACTTTGGAAGGCCTGGCATGTTAACGGAAACATTCGTCCAATTTTTGCCGCCGTCTTGCGTCACGCTCAGCATCCCATCATTGCTGCCCGCCCACAGTACTCCCTCTTTCACAGGAGATTCTGCCAAAGCATACAAGGTGCAGCCATCCCATGTCATAAGGTTATCGCTGGCCATTCCGCCGGAATTCGCCTGGTGAGTTTTGTCATTGGTGGTCAGGTCGGGGCTGATCTCTCTCCAGGACTGGCCGCGATTCGTGGTTTCATGAACGTATTGACTCCCCACCCATACTTTCCCAGGTGTATGGCGTGAAAGCACCATGGGATAATTCCAGTGCCAGCGATATTTCGCCAAAGCAGGGGCATTTCCGATCTGTGTCTGAGGCCACACCCTTACATCCCTGGAATGCATGGTCGTGAGATCGAAAACATCAAGCCCACCATCATAACAGCCAGACCACACTATGTTGTTGTCAAATGGATCCGGCTGCGCAAAGCCGCTCTCGCATCCGCCCACGCCATGCCAGAGGCCAAGCGGGATCTGCCACCCGCTGAGGTTGCGGCTGGGGCCCCGGTAAGACCATGCATCCTGACGGTTTGAGTAGACCCAGTAAGGTATTCTGTTGTCCACCGCTATGTGATACATCTGCGCGATGGGAAAGTTGACATTCTTCCACGTCTTACCTCCATTGAATGAAAGGTTCACGCAACCATCATGAGCACACATAATGCGTTCAGGATTTTTCGGATCAAACCACATATCGTGGTTGTCGCCACCGGGGGCCCATTGGTTAAAATCCTTGACAAATGTTTTGCCTCCGTCAATTGATTTCTTGATTCCCACACAGATGGTATAGAGTTCGTTTTCATTTCTGGTGGACACACGAAGGCGTGTGTAATACCCTGCACGCTGACCCATGGAGTGATCCTTCTGCATCAGCTTCCAGCTGTCGCCTCCATCCTCAGACCGGTACAGCCTGGGTTCGGTATCTTCTATCAATGCATAAACAACTTTGGGATTGGTGAAGGCCACATCTACGGATGTCTTGCCCACATGGTGAGCCGGGCCGCTTTCCAATCCGTTGCGCAAGGGCTCCCACGTTTTGCCTCCATCTTTAGTACGATAGATTCCACTGGAAGCACCACCGCTTTTAAGATTCCATGTCTTGATTTCCACTTCCCACATCGCAGCATAAAGAATGTCCGGATGGGCAGGGTCCATGGACAGGTCTGAGCAACCGGTATTCTCATTCAAAAAGAAAACCAGGTTCCATGTTTTTCCCCCGTCGGTCGTCTTGTAGACCCCTCTCTCCTTTTGCGGACCATGAGCATGACCCAATGAGGCTGCATAAACAGTATTGGTATCGGTGGGATGGACGATCATGCGGCTGATGCGAAAAGTGCTCTCGAGTCCCATTTTCTTCCACGACTTGCCTCCATTCGAGGATTTGTACACACCGTTTCCGACGGCATGCGCAGGGCGTATAAGGAAAGTCTCCCCTGTTCCTACCCACACCTGCTTAGGGTCGGAGGGCGCCAAAGCAATGGCGCCAATCGAAGAGTCATCTGTTTGGTCGAAAACAGGGCGCCAGTGAAAGCCCATGTCATCTGTCTTCCACAGACCGCCGGATGCAGCCCCAGCGTACGCCACATTGGGGTTCCCGGGTTCACCGGCCACCGCGATGGTACGGTTTCCGTCGGGACCGATGAAACGGAATTTCAAATCGGAAAATGGATGAGAAGGCGTCTGACCATATGCCGACCAAACCAGGAACAGTAACAATGCTGCAAGCCTCATAGGATATTTCATTTACTCTGAATGTTACGATAAACAGGGCGAATGAACAATTTCATCATGTAAAAGGTAAGTAGTTAGTAGTAAGAGGTAAGTAGTGTGTTGCATCGCAAGTGTTGATAGTCAAAAAGGTAAGTAAGTGAGTACAACTGCGCAACCATCAGGGCCTGGCCTGTCCGCACTTGTCCCAATCTGTCCCACTTTGTCCCTCTTTGTCTCACTTGTACTGTTTCCGGACACTTAAGCCAGAGTTATTGGTCACGCATGGGAAAATAAGCCAGACTTAAGCCAGACTTAAGCCAGAC
>JBDHXU010000026.1:0-37371 GCA_039810905.1 Cyclobacteriaceae bacterium
ACGGCGATATACATGAAAAGGAAGTACCCGGCGAGAAGAAACTTGTCCTGCTCCTCTTCAGATCTGTCCTTTAACCTGCCCAGAATAATGTCCCGGATACTCAACAATAGTCCAATTCTGGTGCAAACATAAGAAATGCTTCAGTACCGATTCAGTTAGCGGTCAGCACCCGTCTCTGTTTTCAGTTATTTTAGTGAAATGATTCACACGCTTGGACTGGCTATCGCCTTTTCCCCTACAGCCGAAATGATGCTGGCGGAAGCCGTATACCTGGCCAGGCAATTCAACGCGAAATTGGTACTTATCCATGCCGGACCTCACGGTCAGAATGAGGAACAATTCATGCAGCGACTGTGCCAATCCCGGCAAATCGATCCTGCCAGCATAAAGATCAGATGGAAAGAGGGAAACGCAGTGAAGGCCATTCTTCAGGCTTGTGCAGAAGAAAAGGTTGACCTGCTGATAGCTGGCGCACTGAGAAGAGAGAAACTCATCCAATATTATATTGGGACAATTGCCCGTCAGATCATGCGTAAGGCATCCTGTTCTGTTTTAATTCTGACGCACCCTTCCCTTACACCAAGAGGTTTCAGAAACATCGTACTTGAAGGAGTTGACAACCAGTACTTCAGGAAATTCATAGATCTGGCCTTGCGTTTTGGGGATAGGGACCCCCCCCATCCCTTCTGGCTGCACGTGGTCAGAGAAGTTAAAATGTATGGATTGGCCATGTCCTTTTACGATCAGGCATCCGAAGATGAGCATGAAAGGATGAGGCAGGATCTCGTCAGGGAGGAAATCAATAAAGTAGAACAGCAACTCAGGTTCCTTCCGCGTTCCCAGGTGAAGGTGAACATCAAAATCCTGTCTGGAAAGTCAGGCTTTGAGCTTGTTCAGTTCGCCCGGAAGAAAAATGCCGATTTGGTTATGGTGTCAGCCCCAGAGCGGAGGTTTGGTCTGCTGGACAGAATATTCACACATGACGTTGAGTATGTCTTTGCTGATTTGCCAGGCAACTTGCTGATCGTTCATCCAGATAAGGAAGATAGCCATGCCTAAGTTATCCCATAGTGAACTCATACAGGTGCTTGTCCAACTGGGCATCATGCTTGGAATGGGGCGGATTATGGCAGAACTGGCAAGAAAATTCAGGCAGCCTGCCGTGGTGGGTGAACTGATTGCCGGAGTTATTCTTGGGCCTGCCGTTATGGGCGCGGTCTCACTGGAACTCTTTGAAAACGTATTTCCTTCTTATGGACAGTCGGCAATTGTCCTTGACGGCTTCACCAGAGTTGCCGTAATCATGTTGCTGTTTATCGCCGGATTAGAAGTTGATTTACACATAGTCTTTCAACAGGGTAAACAAGCCATCTATTCAAGCATCCTGGGATTGCTTATTCCTTTCTTCCTGGGATTCATCGTGCCCTATTTTTTTCCTGAGTTCTTTCATCAGCCCCAGACTGAAGATCTGCTAATTTTTGCACTCTTTATGGGCACAGCAATGGCCATCTCAGCACTTCCGGTCATTGTCCGGATAATGATGGATCTCAAATTATTCAAAACAAGAATCGGAATGTTGGTTGTTGCGTCGGCCATGGTCGACGACGTTATCGGCTGGATGATTTTTTCTGTACTGCTCAGCCTGATCGGCAAGAGCAAGGAAATTTCAGTGCTATCAACATTGCTTCTCACTGTCGGATTTGCGGTGTTCATGCTGACCATAGGACGTGGTCTGCTGAACAGGGTGCTGCCCTGGATCAATCGTAAACTGGCCTGGCCTGGGGGATTGCTGTCATTGGCCCTGGCCCTTTGCTTTCTCGCCGCTGCATTTACCGAATACATCGGTCTTCATGCGGTTTTTGGTGCATTCATGGTTGGCATTGCATTGGGGGACTCGGAGCACATGAGTGAGAGGGCGAAAGAAATCGTGCATCAATTCATTAACAATATTTTTGCCCCACTCTTCTTTGTGGCCATCGGGTTGCGCCTCAACTTCCTTGTCCACTTCGACGCGGCCCTGACACTGGTTATTATTTTCATCGCCTTTGCGGGAAAAGTTATCGGAAGCGGAATGGGTACGCGGCTGGGGGGCTTTTCGTGGCGCGAATCACTGGCTGCAGGATTTGGAATGAATGCCAGGGGCGCCATGGAAATTATTCTAGGCATCGTAGCATTAGAAAATGGACTGATCAATGAAAGAGTGTTTGTGAGCCTGGTCGTAATGGCCCTGGTCACCAGCATGACCAGCGGGCCCATTATGCGGTGGCTACTGGAACCTTCAAACGAACCTTCTTCTGCATGAATGAAAGAGAGCTGATCATAAGAGACGCCGTGGAGTCAGATGCAGTTGCCATTAACTCTCTCCTCGTTCAATTGGGATATGCCGACATCGGTGTAGAGACAACTACCAGAAAGATTCTTGATCACAGAAGACCAGGCTATTTACTTCTCGTCGGCGAATGGCAAGGAAACGTGATTGCCTTCATTGCCCTGCACTGGTATGATCTCCTTCATTATCACAAGAAGGCAGGCAGGATCACATCCTTTTGCGTAGATGAAAATCATCGTTCTCATGGATTTGGTCTGGCCCTGCTTACTCAAGCAGAAAGATTCTTGTTCGCACAAGGATGCGTGAGAGTGGAAGTGACGAGCAACCTTAGAAGAACCCGCGCCCAATCGTTCTACCTTGACAATGGGTACCAGGAAGTCTCCCGTCATTTTGTGAAGAAAAGGCAATAGTGACTCCATTTCCGGTTCAGATTTAACCGACTCCAGACCATCGTTCACCGACGGCAGTCATTTCCTTGCCTTTTTTGGGTGCCCGAAATCTGATGGAGGACGTTTCTTTGTATAAAAATCAACGATATGAACACGCAAAACGAAACTGATGGTTATAAGAGAAACAGGCCAATGGGCGGGTTGATTCTGGTGATTGTGGGATCATTGCTTTTGCTGCACAAAGTGATGCCCGAGTTGATGCCCGGCTGGCTATTCACCTGGCCTATGATTTTGGTGGCGGTTGGGCTATATATTGGCGCGAAGAGGTCATTTCAATTAGGTAGCTGGCTCGTACCTCTGGTAATCGGCGTCTTTTTTCTCATAGACCAGTCATTCTTTGATTTGACGATACGGCAATACTTCTGGCCCCTCTTCATTATTGGCCTTGGTTTGATGATGATTCTGAGGCCCAGGAGGCGCAATTGGGAAGACAAACAAGCGGGAGCATCTTCGGACCTGTCCTCTGGCGACGCAGTTGATATTCAGACCCTTTTCGGAGGTGTAAAAAAAAATATGATCTCTAAGAATTTTAAAGGCGGCCGGATCGAGTCTATGTTTGGCGGGACCGAACTTAACCTCATGCAGGCTGATTTTACAGGAACGGCCGTATTAGACTTCAATATTGCCTTTGGTGGTGTGAAACTCTACGTTCCTCCACAATGGAATGTCAAATCAGAAGTTACGGCCATTTTGGGCGGTGTCGAGGACAAAAGGGCCATTACACCCCAAACGGATAGTACGAAGGTGCTGCTTCTGCGAGGATCGGTTATGTTCGGAGGCCTTGAAATAAAGAGTTACTAACATGAAATGGTTTGTTGCCAAATTGATCTTCAGAATTTGCAATGTGGGCCGACCCCAGTTTGATGAGCACCTTCGTCTTATCAGCGCGATCAACTCTGAAGAAGCACTTCTCAAAAGCAGACTCATCGGCATCTCCGAAGAAGATTCCTTTTTGAATGAGAACAATGAAACCGTGAAATGGGAGTTCGTTAATGTTGCCGATTTGCGGCCTCTGGATAAACTTAAGGACGGCGCGGAATTGTATTCCTGCATCCGGGAGCATGACGAACACGAATGTATTTCCTACGTCCGGTCCGTCCATCAAAGGGCCTATGAAATGCAGATCTCGGAAATCTCTTCAAACTGATGCCAAAAGAACAACCTTCGATTTTGAGATACGGTTGGTTGCTCGTCATCTGGTGGGGTCTGATTTGCGCCAGCCAGTTTGGTGTACTGGTTGCATCAGGAATAGATACGCAACTCAGTCTCATGGATACCATCGTCTCTCAAATCCCGCTGGGTATGGTCGTTTACGGTTTGACACTGCTGCTGAAGTTTTATCAACCGGAACGCAAAGGTCTGGTTCAACTTTTCAGATCGATGGTAGAGTGGACACTTGTTTCCGCAGGGGTTCTGGCATTTGTGCAACATGAAGCGCTGGTGTCGCTAATAAGTGATTCCTCCTATTCCGTTTTTGTTGACAAAACAATTGCAGTCAGGGTATTTGTAGACTGGTTATTGATATTCATAACCGTTATGGCTGGCTGGCTTTGGTATTATTATCAGGATCAGGAAGAGATCAAAGAGCGCAAGGACACCAATGATCGCCTTTTGAGGGATGCTGAACTGGCATCACTACGTCAACAACTTCACCCTCACTTCCTTTTCAACAGCCTGAATTCCATCACTGCGCTGGCCGGAACCCAACCTGAGCAGGCGCGAAAGATGGTCCAGCAACTATCAGACTTTCTCAGGGGCACGCTCAAAAAAGAAGACAAACAGATGGTTACATTGGAGGAGGAACTGAACCACCTGCAATTATATCTTGAAATTGAAAAAGTACGCTTCGGACACCGGATGGAAACAATGGTGGAACAGGATAAAACAGCAGCAGCTTCAAAATTGCCTTCGTTGATTCTTCAACCCATAGTGGAAAACGCGATCAAATTTGGGCTTTATGATACTGTCGGCTCCATCACTATTACCGTCCGTGCCTGGCTGAAAGATCATATGCTGCACCTGGAAGTTGTAAATCCATTCGACCCTGCGACTTCAGTCCCCAGAACCGGTACAGGGTTTGGTCTTTCCTCTGTCCAGCGAAGGTTGTTTTTGATCTATTCGCGCAATGACCTCTTGTCGACAAATCAAAAAGACAATTCATTCATCACCCATATTAAAATTCCTCAACCGGCATGATCAAGGCTATTCTAATCGACGACGAACCTCTGGCGCGCGGGCTGGTGAAAGAATATTTGTCGGATCATCCGGATATCAATATTGTCGCAGAATGCGGGGATGGTTTCGAAGGAGTGAAAGCGATCACCCAGCACCAGCCTGATCTCATTTTCCTTGATATCCAGATGCCAAAACTCAATGGCTTTGAAATGTTGGAGCTTCTGGACCAGCCTCCATCCGTAATCTTCACTACTGCCTTCGATGAATATGCGATCCGGGCTTTCGAACAACATGCCGTGGACTACCTACTAAAGCCATTCAGCAAAGAAAGATTTGACAAGGCCATTGCCAAATGGAAGCAACTGCAACCCAGAAGCAATGTCAGCATGGAGCTTCTGTCTGAGCCTGTAGCTCAACCAGAAGAACGCAATCGGCTCGTTGTCAAGAAGGGTAATAATATCCTTATCGTCCCGATTTCCTCTGTTCACTACCTTGAGGCCTTTGACGACTATATAAAGATTCATACCAAAGACGGATTTTATCTCAAGAAGAAAACCATGAGCCATTATGAGAAGGTGCTTGAGCCCGACCAGTTTCTGAGGGTACATCGCTCTTACCTGATCAACTTGCAGGAGCTCACCCGCATTGAACCCATGGAGAAAGGTCATCACGTGGCACTTTTGAGGAGTGGTGTGCGTGTCCCGTTGAGTCAGGCTGGTTACAGCAAGTTGCGGGAACTCCTGGGTATTTGAGCACCTCCTATTCCACTGCTTCCCGGAGAAAATTATTCAGTGGTCTCATTGACATGGCAGCTGAGGTCGGCTGCTTGAGGAACTTCTTATCGCAAACCTCTTTGTCTGAAAAGGAATGCGTAACAATAAAGCTTTTGTTCTTGAGCCATTCCAGTCGAGGATGGCCTTTGTCATACCCTTTGGGAACAGTTTTCAGTTTGTCAAAGTCATCAAAATCAACAAACCACTTTTTGAAAGCCTTATCTTTGAAGATCTTCTCAAGCCGATCACCATTGTAATCAATCTCTTGCCGGATCTTGGCAAGACGAGGCGGATCAGGCATATAAAATCCGCCGGCTACAAAACTCTTTCCAGGTTCAATGTGAACGTAATAGCCTGGTTCATTCATCATGCGTCCGTTCTCAGAGATCCCTGCGCCCATATTGGTCTTGTAAGGGCGTTTATCCTTGCTGAATCGCACATCCCTGTAAATGCGAAATGGAAGCTTTCGTGGTTCCAGTCCTGCCAACTCCGGATTGAATGGGATGAGTTGTTCAAGATACTGCGCGATAAATTTCTCAAAGAACTCCTTGGCCTCTAGGTACGTACCCTTGTTCTTTTCAAACCACTCGCGGTTATTGTTTTTGGCCAGTGCCTTTAGGAATTTGAGAATGCCTGCAAAATCCATATATCTGAGTTATTGGTTCTTTCATCCTATCCAACCTACCACCTCCTCCATCTTCATCCCCCTGGACCCCTTGATGAGAATCAAGGCGTCGCGCAACGGTGACGATTCAAGCGCAACCTTTAAATCATTCTTATTCCCAAAGAATTTGCCCTCCGGAAAGGTCGATTTTGCATTCGACATCAACTCTCCAAACAAAAATGCCTTGATACCACTTCCCTTGAGCAACGCGCCAATCCTTCGATGTTCCTCAGCCGCTTCATCCTCCAGTTCGAACATGTCACCCAGGATCACAACTTTGTTGTTTCCATGCATAGACATCAGGTTCCGGATCGCCGCTTCCATTGAACTGGGGTTGGCATTGTAAGCGTCAAGTATAATGGTGTTTGTTCCCTTGATGAGAACTTGCGACCTCATGTTTCCGGGTTGATAAGCAGCTATTGCAGATTGAGCAGCGCGCGAATCGACGCCGAAAAACTTGCCAATACATAGAGCAGATGCGATGTTTTCAAAATTATAAGCGCCTACCAGATGCGTTCTGATCTCCGCACCATCTTCTGCCTTCACTACAACAAAGGGTTCTGCGCTGACCAGTTCACAGTGATAATAGTCTTCCTTGCCAGGATAGAATACCGGGTGCCGGAACCGCTTCGCCATGTTGGCCAGAATCGGATTCGAGGAATTGATGAACACAGTTCCTCCCATGCTGATCAAATGTTGGTAAAGCTCAGACTTTCCGCGAATAATGTTCTCAAACCCGCCAAAAGTTCCAATGTGCGCTTTCCCAATATTCGTTATGAAGCCATGAGTGGGGTTGGCAATCCGGCATAATGCTGCAATCTCGCCAAGATGATTGGCGCCCATCTCGATGACTGAAATTTCCGTGTTTCGATCAATAGACAACAAGGTCAGTGGAACACCGATATGATTGTTCAGGTTGCCTTGAGTGGCATGAGTCCGGTACTTGCAGCTCAGCACTGCATTTAGTAACTCCTTGCTTGTCGTCTTGCCATTCGAACCTGTAAGGGCAATTACAGGAATTTTAAGCTGGTCCCGGTGGTGGTGAGCTAGGTCCTGCAAGGCTTTCAGTGAATTTGGCACAAGCAAGAAGCGCTCGTTCAGCACAACTCGGGGATCATCAACAACTGCATAAGAGGCCCCCCTTTCAAGAGCCTCCTTGGCAAATTGGTTCGCATCAAAAGAAGGACCTTTCAACGCAAAGAATACCGAACCTGGAGTGATCTGTCGCGTATCGGTAGATACTTTACCCGATTCTAAATACTTTTGATACAGTAGTCCCGTCTCCATTTGAAGATAGAAAGATAATAGCAAGAGAAGAATCGACGTTAATGAGGTATTGTTTATTTGTGTATCGGGCGGGCCTGATCTTATTATTGCTTAATCCATGGAGTGCCGGGGCACAATTCACGTACCGGATTGATAATTCCATTCCGGTTTCTGAGGATAACCGGTCTTTTGGTCTCCCCTGGTCGGGCGGTTTCAATTCACCTCAGATCAATACAATGGATCTTAATTCAGATGGTAAAGACGATCTTGTAGTCTTTGAAAAAACCGCAGCACGCATCACGACCTTTCTGGCTGCCAATGGAACCTACCAATACAGCCCCGACTATGAATCTTACTTCCCGACAGAACTCAACACATTTGTGCTGCTCAGGGATTATGATTGCGACGGCAGAAAGGATTTGTTCACATTCGGCGACATCGGCATTTATGTCTTTCGGAACATAACCCAGCTCGGCAAACCACCAGCCTGGAAGAAACTCCTGTTCTATAATTCCGACACCGGGATGAAGAGTGAGGTCATCCTTACCCGCGGATTTTCCAGCAAAATCAATTTGCTTCCGGGAACCAATGACTTGCCCAATATTACAGACATGGATGGCGACGGTGATCTTGACATTCTGAACATGCGGTTCATCAGCCCAAGTACTGCCGAATATCATCGCAACTTCAGCAAGGAACGCTACGGCACATGTGACTCACTGGACTTTGAGAGACAGACTCAGAAATGGGGGAATTTCGAAGAGTGTTCCTGCGGGAAGATTGCCTTTGCAGGTCAAACATGCGCGCAAATTGGCGGAAGGATACAGGCAACCCAGCATACAGGGGGCAAATTTCTGCTTGCCTATGACTTTGATAACGATGGTGATCAGGATGTTTTATATTCAGAAGAGCAGTGCCCCAATATCTATTTCATGGAAAACATCGGAACGCCTGATAATGCCAATCTTAATAATCTCTCACGTTATCCGCCAGGCAGCCCGGTGGCCCTGAATCTTTTTCCGGCAGGGTACATGGAAGACGTCGACTTTGACGGAAAGAAGGATTTGTTGGTTGCACCCAACCTTGCGAACCGGAGCCAACTTGCGAACAACTTTACCCAATCTCTCTGGCTTTACAGAAATGCAGGAAGTAACAAAGTACCAGCTTTCAGTTTTGTAAAAACGGATTTCCTTCAGGACCAAATGATTGAAGTCGGAGACAATGCCTCTCCAGCCCTTCTGGACATTGATAATGATGGTGATGAAGATCTCTTCATTGGAACCTATGGCGGCGCCGGGATGCGCGGCACGATAGTCTTCTTCAGAAATGCAGGAACCAACACTCTTCCCGCTTTTGAATGGGAAACAGATGACTACCTGTCACTTTCAATCTACTCTTTCTACAATTTAAAGATTCAGTTCAAGGACGTTGACAGTAACGGCGGAACAGATCTTGTAGTGGTCGCCACCAGTCTTACGAATGGACGTAATGGTTTATACTACGTGCCCAGTTCTTCATCTTCCGGTCCTTCATTTGGGGGGCAAGGTCTCAGGCCCATTACATTTTCTGTTGATCCCAACGAAACTGTTCATATAAACGACGTGGACCTGGACGGCAAAGTGGATATTCTGAAAGGCACATACAAAGGATCGGTTGAATTTTGGCGAAACACTCCTGCAGGCTACACACTCACAGACGCTGCCTATCTCGGCATCGGTGAAAGTGTAGACCGTCAGAACCCTGCTCTAACCGTTGCAGACTTCAATGCAGATGGACTGGATGATCTCCTGATGGGCGATCAGGCCGGGAGACTTACGCTCTACAGCAATTTCCGTGGTGGCACGTCTGCCGGCATCACACAGCTGATCTACAATGGCCTCAGTCAGGCCTATGGCCAGCGCAACCTCGGCGGTGTGCTGCAACCTGTTGCAGGTCGTCTTTTTGGTACAGACAAACCTGATATTCTGGTTGGCACCGGCAGCGGTGGCGTTCAGGTTCTCCGCAATGAAGAGGGCAAGCCAGTATCAGATCAACCTCAGTTCATACTCTTTCCCAACCCTGTCTCAAGAGGCCAGGCTATTTCTATTATCTCTGACCGGCCGGGTACGGTTGAAATATTTACTTTGCTTGGGCAGCGCATCGGGTCATCCATGATAATCCCCAGCAATACTGCCACATTGTATCCCCTTCAGGGAATCTCCCCGGGCATGTATATTGCACGATTTACAGCCGGCGGATTCAGTGTCAACCGGCAATTCGTTATTCCCTGAGTGGCCATGACCAAACAATTTGCCGTGATTTTTGATATGGACGGCGTAATCATCGACAGTAATCCGTATCACAAAATTTCGCTGAGGCAATTTGCTTCGCGGTATGGTTATACACTAAGTGAGCAGGAACTTAAGGAGCGGATTTTCGGCAGAACGAACCGCCAATGGCTTCTTAACCTGTTCGGGAACATTCCAGATGAACAAATCAGGAAATACGCCGATGAAAAAGAAGAACTTTTCAGGAAAATCTTCCGTCCACACTGCAAACCGGTAAAAGGCCTTTTGACATTTCTTGAATTGCTGGACCAGCAAGAAATTCCAAAGGCGGTTGCCACATCCGCGCCGCCAGCCAATGTCAGCTACACCCTTGAGCTCACGCAGACAGCCAAATACTTCCCCATCATCCTCGATGATACATTCGTTAAGAATGGCAAGCCTCACCCGGAAATATATTTAAAAGCATCGGCCGCACTTAAAATGGATCCTTCCAAATGCATTGTTATCGAAGACTCCCTATCAGGTGTTGCAGCCGGAAAAGCTGCAGGCTGTAAAGTCATCGGCATCACCACAACCCATAACGCCGAAGAGTTACATGATGCTGACTTTATTATTAATGATTTTGAAAATCTCGGCCTGGATCAACTGAACAAGATTGTATCCTGATCAGACCAGCTTCTTTTCAATTGCATACTTGATTAGACCGACAATACTATTGGTATGGGTTTTGCGGAAAATATTCTTGCGATGAGTCTCTACCGTTCTTTCAGAAATAAAAAGTTCATCAGCGATTTGCTTGTTGGAGTATTCTCTGGCTATAAGTCGAAGTACATCCGTTTCGCGACTGGTAAGAAAGGAGGCCTCCTCTTCCGGTTGATGCAAGTCGTGCACCAATAGTTTTGTTATTTCAGGACTAACGTAAGGCATTCCCTGCATAACCTGTTTGATCGCCTTCTTCAGTTCAGATTGCTGTACGTTCTTGAGGATATAACCGTCGACGCCTTCTTTGAGAATCCCTTTTACAAGATGTGCCTCATCATGCATGCTCAGAGCAATGACCCTGACTGAAGGATAGTCGCGCTTGACCTTTCGGGTGAGCTCAAGTCCGGAGATACCAGGCAGACTATAGTCGGTTAGCAACACATCCGGCAGGTCCTTTTTAAGGTACTCCAATACCTCTTCACCTGACCCCAAAGCGGCCATTACCACAAAATCCGGGTCACTCTCAAGCAGAGAAACCAGACCATCGAGAACAATCCGGTGATCGTCGGCCAATACCACTTTCACCCTTTTATCGCCCTTCATAAGGGATAAAAATAGAGAGTCCGATGGTTTTCCGGCAAGCGTCAAGGCAGGAATTGCAAGGGTATTTGCGCGGGATCGTAATTTTTGGGCAACTCCACCAGCTTTACAATCAGGGCTGAAATAAAAATCAATGGCGCCAACACCACGGCCTGCAGGTAAGGGTTCATTAGACTGAATCCATAGTAATCCAGTGCTAAAGAGCAGACAAGAGTGAGAATGACGATAACGCCCACGCTTTTAATTATGTTCTCCCTGGATCCTCCGCACGTAAAGGCAGCACGGCTTCTGCCCGCCAAGTGGTGATGAAGGACACGGGCAAACAGTGCGTAGCCTGTGGATTGATCAACAGCCTTGCCTGACTCCGGGTAGGAAATGCTTGAAACATCTATGACCCCATCGGAATCCAGCAGAACCCGCATCCTGAATTCCTGTCTGGACCGTGACATTCTTACCTCCACAACGCTTGCATAGGAAATAGTCTGCTCGGAATTGTTCTCCCGCACTACGAAACTATAGTCATCCAGACGGATGGTCCTTTGTTTACCTTGTTTGTAACAGAATGTGTACTCCATATTGAGACCAATAACAAACTCCTGCTGCCATATGTTACGGCATCAGAAGCAATTCATCAGCTCCTAGAATTCAAGGATAATAAATTCTGTCCGACGATTGGCTGAGCGTCCTTCATCCGTATCATTTGTGGCGACAGGACTGGACTCACCATAGCCTTTTGCCTGAATTCTTGTGCCTTCAATCCCGCCCTTGACCAGGTATTCCCGGACTGCCTTGGCACGCTCATGTGACAGCTTCATGTTGGATGCATCATCGCCCACGTTGTCGGTATGACCACCTACTTCAATGATCATGGTTGGATTGGTCTTCATCAGATCAATTGCTTTGCCGAGTTCAACGCGGCTTTGAGGCGAAAGCGTTGCTTTGCCAGTCTCAAAGAAGATGTTATTCAAGACTACTTTGGCGCCCTTCTCGATCGGCTTCAAAGCTATGTCCTTTGAAATTTCCTGGAACTTGGATGTGATGGGCACATCAAAACGCTCTGAATGAAAAAAGAATGCTTCTTTGTTTGCGGACACCGAATAAGTTCTCCCGGCGGGCAACACCACCAGATATTTTCCGGTCGCACTGTTGCTCTTGTTGACCGCTATTATTTCTCCAGTATTGAGATCCTCCACCAGAACATAGGCCCCAACCTTGTCCCCTGTCTTGGCATTCGTTACAACACCCTGAACCACCACGGTGGGTTGAGGACGCATGTCCTCCGGAATATCTACCTGGTAGAGATCAAGTGTGCCCCCGCCCCGCGAAGACGCAAAATATCCCACTTCCCCGGAGCCACCAATTGTGAAATACTCATCGTCATTGGTTGTGTTGAGAGGTTGTCCAAGATTTACAGGGGTGCTCCATTTCCCGTCTTCAAAGACAGTTTTGAAAAGGTCATACCCACCGTACCCAGGGTGGCCGGCTGAAGAAAAATATAACGTTTTGCCGTCCTGGCTGAGGAATGGGGACGCATCGCTGAATGGGGTGTTGACAGCACCTCCCAGATTCATTGCAGGACCCCACTCGCCGAATCGGTTCTTCTCAATCATGTAGAGATCCTCTGAGCCGTATCCCCCCGGCCGACTTGACACAAAGATGATTTTGTTGCCGTCAAATGATATGGTGGGCTGTGAGTCCCACTCAGCACTGTTCACCACATTACCCATGTTGACAGGGACAGACCATTGATTGCCCTCCAGCGTGGATATATAAAGGTCACAACTGCCAATGCCTCCTTCTCTGCCGCATGCGGTATAAACCATCATCTGACCATCGGCCGAGAAACATTCCGCTCCTTCGTGACTGTTAGAATTTATCGGTTCAGGCAGCAACTGTGGTGCGCCCCACTCAGTTCCAGATTTTACAATGTAGTACACATCTTCATCACCCTCTGATACCGTTGAAGACTCAGCGCTGATGCCGCCCAGCCTCTTGGAAGTAAAATACAATTTCTCTCCTGTGGGGTCGAGCATGGGCATATAATCCGGATAAGGGCTATTGACTGTAGACGAGAGTTTTACAGGTTCCTTCATCCGGGGCTTTTCAGCCAATAAGACCTTTCGTTGCGCTGCATATTCCAATTTATACATGGCCTGATGACGATAGATGGCATTCTTGGCATTGTTTGGGTATCGTTTCAGAAAAGACTTGAAACTCTCCACAGCCTGGTCAAATTGCCTGGTGTCACTGTAGGCTATTCCCTCTTCATAATAAAACCATGACCAGTAATCTGGGTTTAGCTTCTTCAGCGTCCCGAAACGTTCAATGGCCTTTTCCGGGTTTCCGGAATATCGATAGCAAAGCCCGGCATAATAAAGTGCATCCTGATTGTCGCCGTTGGTTTGGAGATACTCTTCATAGTAGGGGATCGCGTCGGCGTACTTCCCCTTATCATAGAGATCCTTTGCCTTGTTATAGGATATCCCGGATCGGTCCATAACGACCGTCTTGGACTTTTGGGCATGCAGGCAAGTGGATACCAGCAGCAACAGGGAAACTAAAAGGTTTCTCATGGCTAAAGTTTGGGGTGGATGATAGGCCTTGAATTCGAAAGTTCAATTGTTTCGTTGATGCAATAAATACCCCGGGTCCGGTATTTTCAATATCAGTGGCAGTACGGATTTTTATTTTCGTTTGAACAAAATGAGATTCATTGACCTATTTTTATTCACTGAAAGCACCTTAACCATCAAATAACATGAAAATTACCAGACTCATTGGCGGCACATTGATCCTGATATGGACGCTGCCTGCTACTGGCCTTTTTGCCCAGAAGCTGGCCATTGAAAGTACTTACACCATCACCAAACAGGCCAAGAAAGGCTATCTGGATGAGGTAAAGTACGACCCGGCTACGAAAGTGACCATGTTGTCATTTGTTACCAGGGCAAAGTCCAACAACAAGCGCTCGAAGGTAAATTATCAGAACTATTTCTTTGACCAGGACTACAAGTTCATCAAGGTGGAAGAAGAAACAGAAGTAGACTATCGCAACAAGTTATACCAGAAACATGGTGACGAATACTCAGTGGAGGGCATTAGCATGCAAAACAACCTCGTAGGTACCTTCGTCATCAAAAAGAAGCTTATAACGTACACCTGGGACTGGTTCTTCGGAGGATACAACAAAAAGAAAAAGCTGCTGGAGAAGATCAAGCCAAAAGATGAAATGGGTAACAAGTATACATTGGTGAGGCGTTGGGAAAATGACGAAACCGGTGATGTATTGGCTATGGTTGCCGGTAAAGGCAAAAATGCGACACCCAATGAATACAGTTTCATGATGATTGACAAAAGTCTAAACATGAAACTGACCGATGTGGCCAAGTTCGATGATCCCAAAACAATAGTATACAGTGGCTATATGCCAATGGCGACCGATGATGATAATTCAGGCGACGAAGAAGAAGGAGAGGAAGAAGAAGAGGGGGGTGAAGCAGAGGACGATGATGGCAATCTCAGCAACAGTGACATAGCCATTCTTTTTGCCGCCTCATCACTTGGCAAAAAAGCTGATGCCGATGAGCACAGCTATATTTTTTGGAGGATCAATAACAACGGAGTAATTACAGAGAAAATACCTCTTCAAACGAAAGCTTCTGTTTGGGACGTGCGTCAAGTTATTTATACTGAGAATTCCATTTTCCTGATGGGGCCGGCGAATGAAGGTAAGTACTATGATCAGGTGATGAGCAAATCGAATGTGGAAAACAAGAAGTGGAAACTCTTCCAGATGGCCAAGATAACCAACCAGAAGATTGAATACCTCACCACTACCAACCTTGATGAGTTTGACGCCAAATTGAAAACTCCGCCTTCACAAAAGAAGACTCCCTCCTATGACGGAAAACGCATCCGCCTTGCCTTCGCAAAATTGCTGCCCGATGGTGCGGTGGTCATTGCCGGACAGAACTATGAGTGGGTCACCCAGAATAAAGTAAGAAGAAGATCATATCGTGATCCCATTATGTTCCACTTTGACAATCAAGGTGTGTTGTTATCACAATACGGCGTTAGAAGAGAAGAGAATCAAAAGTCTGCCACATATGCTCCTACGGGTATGTGGGGCAGTATTGGAAAGGGATGCTTTTACTGGACCATCTATGAAATGAATGGGTTTGCCGATGAAAAAGAAGGTGATCGAAAAATCACACGGGCCCTCCTTTACCCCAGCGTTGCCCGCATTGACGCAAAGACCGGTGAAATAGGAGACTTTGTGCAGTTTGGACTGGTGAAGGACAAACCAACCTATTATCTCCACAGGCGCCACGCAATCCTTCCTATCAAGGATGACAACGCTATTGTATACCTGGGTACCGACAAGCCTGGCAAGGTTTTATGGTTTGGAAAGGTTGTCTTGGAGTAAAATCCATCTTTTCCTTGAGCAAAGCCCGCTTTGGCGGGCTTTCTCATTTTAGCCATATGCTCTCAAAACAGCCTATAAGCACCTTTTCACAATTTTATGACCCGCTTTGGATTATTGGGGGCATCTTCACGATATTTGCAGTCCTTTTTAAGAAAGGACCAAAAAATCAATGAGTTATGGCAAGGGTTTGTGAAATAACAGGAAAGCGTCCCCAGATAGGAAATAAGGTTTCTCACGCTAATAACAAGACCAAGCGGAAGTTCTATCCGAACCTGCAAACGAAGCGCTTCTTCATCCCGGAGGAAAATAAGTGGGTGACCCTGAAGGTGTCTGCCAAAGCGCTGAAGACCATCAACAACAAGGGTATTTCTACGGTGCTGAAGGAAGCACGCGCAAAAGGAATGGCCGTTTAATCAACTTTAAAGCTCCGAACCATGGCAAAGAAAGGAAATCGTATTCAGGTGATTCTGGAGTGCACTGAGCACAAGGCAACAGGTCTCCCTGGCATGAGCCGCTACATCACCACCAAGAACCGTAAGAACACTACCGAACGCATTGAATTAAAGAAATACAATCCGGTATTGAAGAAGTACACTGTTCACAAAGAAATTAAGTAACCATGGCAAAGAAAGTTGTTGCATCATTGAAGAAGTCGGACGGTAAGAACTATGCAAAAGTCATCCGTGCCGTAAAGTCCGAGAAGACGGGTGCCTATACCTTCAGGGAAGAAATTGTTCCTGCCGAATTGGTGAAGGAGACCTTGTCGAAAAAAGGTTAGTCTCACCAGGCCATTAGCATTAAGAAGTCCCGAACAGGGACTTTTTTATTCCCAACAAGATGTCCCTCTTCAGCAATCTGTTTTCAAAGGAAGACAAGGAGTCCCTCGACAAGGGCCTTTCCAAAACGAAGGAGAGTTTCTTTGGCAAGCTTACGCGTGCCCTGGTGGGAAAATCGACCGTTGACGATGAAGTGCTGGATCAGCTTGAAGAAATTCTGGTGGGCTCTGATGTAGGCATTGAAACCACCCTCAAGATCATTGACAGGATAAAAGTCCGGGTTGCAAAAGATAAATACACAGGAACGGCCGAGCTGGACCGCATTCTTCGTGAAGAAATTGCCGCACTCCTTGCTGAGGAACCCGGACGGGAACAGGCCGATTTTGAAATTCCTGCAAGCATCAAACCCTATGTAATAATGGTGGTAGGTGTAAACGGAGTTGGCAAGACTACTACCATCGGCAAGTTGGCTGCCCAGCTTACCAGGCGGGGAAAGAAGGTTGTGTTGGGGGCCGCAGACACTTTCCGTGCTGCAGCTGTGGACCAATTGAAATTATGGGGAACCCGGGTAGGTGTTCCTGTCGTCTCCAAAGGCATGAACACAGATCCCTCTGCCGTTGCATTTGACACTGTTCAGCAGGGGGTCAACGAAAAAGCGGATGTCGTTATCATCGACACAGCAGGTCGCCTTCATACCAAAGTGAACCTGATGGCCGAGCTTTCAAAGATCCGTCGGGTGATTCAGAAGGTCATACCCGAAGCGCCACACGAAGTGTTGCTGGTACTGGATGGCAGCACAGGACAGAATGCCATCATTCAGGCGAGAGAATTCACAAAAGCAACCGATGTTACGGCCCTTGCCATCACCAAGCTTGATGGCACTGCCAAAGGAGGTGTGGTCATCGGGATTTCAGATGAGTTCCGAATTCCGGTCAAATACATTGGAGTTGGCGAAAAAATTGAAGACCTGCAGGTATTCAACAGAGAGGCTTTTGTTGAATCCCTCTTTCACCGGAACTGATTATTTCTGCCTTTTAAAAGGTATCTTATAAAATACCTGATAGTTGAAACCCCAATAGAGTGATTCCGCCCTAAGCCCGTAGCCGGGAATTTCATAGGTATCAAAAGCATCACTTCCTTTTACTGAAGGCGCGAACTTGAACCGGGCCGTGTATCCCATCCAGATCTGATTCCACATTCTGATTCTTAGGCCCCCGGTCAATTCAGCCCAGGCAGCTCGCACATTCGGGTTGACCAGGTCCTTTGTATGGTCTCCAAAGACCTGGTCTTTCACAGCAATCGACATCGTTTCCTGGAACGATGCCCACCCATAGCGAATACCCAGGAAGATCATATTTCTGTCCGGATCCTGCTTGAGAAGATTGGCATCCCAACCCACTCTCCAGTAGGTTCCATTCATGTGATAATCTCCTCCATTGGAGATCGTATAGTCACGTTGAACGCGCCCCCGGTCTACGGCCAAGTAGTATTTTCCGAAGTCCACGTCGGCATTCAATTCGTAAGCACCATAGCCGGAAACGACTGCAGATTTAACCAGGGCCAGTATATCCGTGCCAAAACGTATGGCGCGCGGGTAAAACTTCTGTTTCAAAGTATCGGTCTCACGCTGCCGCGATGTCGTATCTGCAGGCGCAGAAATTTCTGCAGGGGCAGGTTGCTGTGCCCAAACATCACCCAGGATGCAGACCAGAAATATTATGAGCAATATGTTAAAACCTGACTTCAATGTTGGTCGCTACACTGGTTGACAAAAGATTGGATGCTATCACAACATTAGCGTAACTGCTGCCTGGAACGTAAAGATTCTGGTAGTACACATAGGCCCCGCACTCCGGGCTGATCATCAGATTTCTCGCCTGGTAGGTGACAGCCACGGTGTCAGACTTTCCCGGCTGGTAAAGCGTAAAAGTCGTCCTGTCGGACCTCGTATTTACCGGCAATTTCACAATTGCAGTTGACACATTCTCATAATAGATGCTGTCCGTTCCGGAGACCTTGATATAAAGGAAATTCATTGCCGTATCCTTGTAGGTGACCCTGGAATTGGTCACCACTTTCTTGTAGAAATGGATGGTAAGTCTGTTCGTTGCCGTTACCAGGCAATCCGGAGGCGTTAAACAGGAGGAAAATGCAAGGGCCAGCAGTCCCAGGAACAAAAATCTCACAAATGGGAATTTATTTTCAAATATAAAGGTTCGGGCCTCAAAGGACTTATTTTTGCATCCTCAATCAATAATCGTACCGTGCGGGCAAAGGGTAACAAGAAGACTAAGGTGAATATCGTCACGCTGGGTTGTTCAAAGAATACTGTCGACTCCGAGGTACTGCTTACCCAACTTAAAGGCAACGGTATTGATGCTGTTCATGAGTCAAAAAAGGATGATGCGAACATCGTGGTCATCAATACCTGCGGATTCATCGATAACGCCAAGCAAGAATCCATCGATACGATTTTGCGATATGTGGATGCCAAAGAAGAAGGCCTTGTTGAAAAAGTATATGTAACCGGATGCCTTTCCCAGCGCTACAAAGATGAGCTCGAAAAAGAGATCCCGGATGTCGATGCATGGTTTGGGACCAGAGACCTTTCACGACTGCTGAAGCAGTTGAATGCAAACTACAAGCACGAATTGATCGGGGAGCGAATTCTTACAAATCCGAGTCACTATGCATACCTGAAAATTTCGGAAGGGTGTGACCGGCCCTGCTCCTTCTGCGCCATTCCGCTCATGCGCGGCAAGCACATTTCCAGACCAGTTGAAGAACTTGTAAAAGAGGCAACCAACCTGGCCAGGCTAGGTACACGTGAATTATTGCTGATCGCTCAGGACTCCACCTACTACGGCCTCGATTTGTATAAGAAGAGGAGCCTTGCTGAGTTGCTAAAACGTTTGGGCGACGTGGATGGAATCGATTGGATCAGACTTCACTATGCTTTCCCAAGCGGCTTCCCGGAGGACGTGCTGGATGTCATGGCCTCACACCCCAAAGTCTGCAAATATCTTGACATTCCCCTTCAGCATGGCTCCACCAGGATTTTGCAACTCATGAAGCGGGGAACCACCCGCGAAAAAACGGAAGCCCTCTTAAAAACCATACGCTCAAAAGTACCCGGAGTGGCTATTCGTACTACTCTTATCGCCGGACATCCCGGAGAGACTGAAGATGATTTTGAGGAAATGATGAGGTTTGTGGAAGACTCACGGTTTGACCGAATGGGAGTCTTCACATATTCACACGAGGAAAACACGCACTCCTATACCATGGATGATGACGTGCCCGCTGATGTAAAGCAGGTCCGCATGGAGTCACTGCTGGAATTGCAGGCAGGTATTTCGCTGGAACTGAATGAGCAAAAGGTCGGCAAAATCCTTAAGGTTCTGATTGATCGCAAGGAAGGCGGCCAATATGTAGGAAGAACGGAATTCGATTCTCCGGAGGTCGACAATGAAGTCATTGTTGCATCAAGCGAATACTTGAGAACCGGTGACTTTGTGATGGTCAGGATTACCTCAGCGTCAGAATTCGATTTGCACGGCGAGATAATAAACTCCTAACCTTATCTGAAAATTGCCGTTATTCGGGCTATGTATCTCCTACTTAATTCCTGTTGTGCATAATGAAACGGCAGACGGTTCCCTTCCGAAGTACGCATGCATTTTCTGAATTCTTTCTCCGTTACATTGAAGGAGATCCATCCCTGAAACCATATTACGAGACATTCCCTGATGCCGGTAATTTTGGAAAGGTCATTGCTGCCAAGGCAAAGACATTCCCGCCCTCACAACGAACCGTACTTGCTGATACCCTTACCCGTCAGTATGCTTCGTTGACCCCTTTACCCGAGAAGGTAAAAGCGAACATTGAAAGCCTTCGCTCGGAAAACACATTTACCGTAACCACAGGGCATCAACTGAACATCTTCACAGGCCCTCTTTATTTTATATACAAAATCCTTACGGTAATCAATGCCTGCCGAGAGTTGAAGGAGCGATATCCTGCCAACCATTTTGTGCCGGTCTATTGGATGGCCTCCGAAGATCACGACTACGAGGAAATTAAATCCTTCCGGTTGTATGGCCAAAAGTATGTATGGGAAACAAAACAGACAGGTGCCGTAGGCAGGTTTGAAACCAGGGATTTTGATCAGTTGCTTCAGAATGTTCCTGGCGATATCTCCATCTTTCGTGATGCCTATAAGAAACACAAAACGCTGGCTGGCGCAGTAAGACATTATGTAAACCGGTTGTTTGGCGAAGACGGACTCATCGTGGTGGATGCAGACGAAAAAGAATTGAAGCAGTCATTGACCAAAGTGATTGAGGATGACCTCTTCTCGCACAATGCATTCAAGAAAGTAACCTTCACCAATCAGCAACTGGAAGGCCTCGGTTTTCATCCTCAGGTGAACCCAAGGGAAATCAACTTCTTCTATCTCGACAAGGGCCTTCGCGGCAGGATTGAACCCTCTGGCGATGGCTTTGCCATAGTTGACACGAACCTCAAATTCTCCGCAGACCAACTACGTTCTCAGATTGGAACGTCTCCCGAAAAGTTCAGCCCTAACGTTATTCTTCGCCCGCTGTATCAGGAACTTATCCTTCCCAATCTGGCATACGTGGGCGGACCGGCAGAACTGGTATACTGGCTTCAGTTGAAGCCGGTTTTCGATCATTTCAATGTTCCCTTCCCTGTACTACTTCCGAGAAATTTTGCGCTGGTCGTTGACACGGCCACAGGAAAAAAACTGGACAAGACCAGCCTTGGGATTGAACATTACTTCAGAGAAAAGAATGACATTTTCAATCATTGGGTATCAGCTCACTCCGGACATTCACTTACCGTGAGTGATGAATTGAAAGAATCCATGACCTTGATGACCGGTATTGAAAAACGGGCAGTTGCCATCGATCCCACTCTTGGACCAATGGTCAAGGCCGAGGCTGCCCGTCTGCAGCACGCATTGGAGAAGATCGAAAAGAAGATGCTTCGTGCCGAAAAGCGCAACCACCTAGACCGGTTACGACAGATTGAACAGGTCAAGGACACACTGTTCCCGTCAAACGGCTTGCAGGAACGGACAGACAATTTCCTGAACTTCTTCCAGCAGGATCCCGCATTCATCAAACAGGCAGCCGGATTGCTGAAGCCATTCGACTTCTCATTCAATGTACTGCGATATGAATAAGGCGCTCCTGAGGACGGCGTTCCTTGACAAAAGAAGGAAGCTTTCCGCGGATGAATATGCACGTCTTAATCTTCAATTGTATCATCACTTCTTTGCCGGCATAGACCTCTCGTTCGTAAAGGTGCTGCACACCTATCTGCCTATTGCGCGCAATCACGAACCTGACACCTGGCAGATGCTGGATCGGATCAGAAGAGAGTTCCCGAACGTACGCCTTTCAATACCGCGTATGACCAACGATGGCAACCTCGAGAATTTTTACTTCGAAGGCCTCCATCAGGTTGAAACAAACAAGTTGGGGATTCCTGAACCAAAACAAGGCGTGCCTACCCCTTCTGAACGCATTGATATGGTTATCGTTCCCCTGATTGCATTCGACAAGAGAGGTCACCGCATTGGCTATGGCAAAGGATATTATGACAGGTTTCTCGCCAGCTGCCGGAATGGAACCATTAAGGTAGGCCTTTCACTCTTCGGCCCGGTTGATCAGATCGATGACACAGATGATCACGATATTCAGCTGAATATGGCAGTCACCCCGGAAGGAGTGATGCGGTTTTAAGGATTACGGAATTTTACTTCCAATCCCCGGGTGGCTTGATACAACTGACCATCTGGCCCGAGGCCTGTCGCCCTGATCCGGATGGGTCCCAGTTGGTCGGAGACATTGAATTCAAGGTGAACCGCACCCTTCAAAGAAGGCCGCCAGAAGATCATTGACCTGAAATCAGGCGTTCGATCAGCAGCTTGCTTTTGAACCGGGGGGCGCCATTCTACTGCCCTGCTGAATCCATCAACGCCAACAACTGAATTGATCTTTTTCAATGGAGTTAAATCGATACCTTTTGTGTGCACCAGTACAACTCCATTTGCACTCATCGTCCCAAACCTCCTCAGCTTAATCTGATCAGTAACTATTTTGATGGTGAGAATGTCTGAAGGCTTCAAACTCAAAAAGAAGTCGGTGCGCGTGGTGATAATGCCGTCTATTATATAGAGTGGATCACCTGTGGTATAGTTATCATGATCAGAATACACCACCCTTACAACCGATATCCCCTTGTGCTTCCTGTGTCTCAGGTACGGTATGATCTCCCTGATTGTTTCTTCCATGGTCGGGAAGATGAGATAGTCCTGAATCTTTATTGTAACATCCGCCCCCATCAGTTCATCTTCCACCAAAGCGTTGGGATTCTCCTCCTTTCTCAAGAGGGTATCGGGTTGATGATAGAATGAATAAGATTGCTGAATCCTCCTCAGTTTCCGGGCATATGAAACGTAAGGCTCCTCCTCATCAAGGACAAAGTGTCCGGATGCGGGACGCCAATGACTACGGCCTGGCAGCCAGTTGAAGCTGATATTGCGCAACACTTCTCCCCTGAACTCGGCCTTGTATAGCATTTCGTCCTTTCCCCAGAAATCAAACAGAAATGGAAACTCCGTCACTCCACCTCTTCCAATAATCAATTCATAATTGACAAGCTCCCTCATCAGCAACACATCCAATCTGGATGAATCCGGAAGCGGCTTGCCTGTATCAGCAAAGACAGCCCGGCCAATCTTATGCAACAGCGTATTCATAGGCACCGGCCTGCTGTAGCTGCCATTGACAATTTGCTCCCACGGGTGTAGGGGCCCTTGTTGGGTAATCATCCACAGATCGGGTGTTACACCTGCGTCAAGCGTAAATGAGGCAGCATCAAAGCCTGCCACAGCAACCAGCATCTTGTCGGTAAAAGAAACGGTGGAATCAGAATCATCAGGACTCGCAGAAATCAGAAACTCTTCCGGGAGTTTTGAACCATCCTGAGTCTGTGTCAGCGTCACACTGACCGCACCGCGCCTGTTGAGTTCACCGGGTTCCGTTCTTATCTCGAAAGAGGACTGAAGCGGTTTCTGTACAAAGGTCCAACGATTGAGGTAGGTTCTTCCGCTCTGTGGGTTCACAACAGACAACAATGCAGGTCCGCGCGGCAGATCCTGACCCGGGATTTGAAACGAAATAAAGTCATTGGTGCCCCACTTCACCTGTGATGTGTAGTAAATTGTTCCTCTTGAAGCAAGTACAATCGCGAGTTCTTCCCTTTTGACCGCCGATTCATGTGACACTGACATCAGCACTCGCATGGAGCCATTAACCCCCTGGGTGAGCAGAATGGTTAGGCCATCAGCCAATGTTTCCGGAAGGTCTTGCCGGATGCTATTGGAAACAAGGTTATACTTTTTCCCTGCCTGAGGAGTAAAGGTGATTGACCCGGTACCATGCCCATTCAGGCGTACTGAAGTCAGTGTGTTCCCGGCATTATCCTGAAGTTCACCGTGCAGATCGGGCGGCCCTGTCACAACCATTCGGTTCAGAATGCCGGAGACAAATGAACCACCTTCAGGAAAGAATCGAATTTCTTCAGCAACCCGTCGATTGATCCGGTGCCCTGTAACCACCCTGATTTCTTCCTGAAAATATTCGTCCGGTTGATATTGATCCATCCACTCATGTGAGAAAGTCAGTCGGTAAAAACCCTCCCCCAAGGTATCGGACAGAACAAATTGGTTATAACCTATACCATCCTTTACTGGAGCGTCTGACATTCCGCATGCCTGACCCAAATGGTTGACCAGTGTCAGGTGAATGACTCTCCTGCCCTCCACCTTCTTATTATCCTCTGTCAAAAAGTATAACTTATAGAATACGGAATCTCCGGGCGCGTAGGTCTGGCGGTCGAGGATTGCCACTGGCATTACTCGAGGCCAATTGGCCTTCCATTTATCATACTTCTCAATGAGGTCCTGACCATGTGCAGCGATGGATGTCCCCACGACAAACAATATGATGGCAAGTGTCCTCATGGCCAGAAGGAGGGCTTTATGGTAGTTGCTGTTCTGGCTGCTGTCAGGCAGCTGCTGGTCAGCGTATCGATGAAGGCAGGTCTGTAAGGCAAATCATCCTTCGTGATGAAAGTCGATTTCCTTGTGACGGAAGCTGCCATGAAAAATCCCCTTAAGAGCTCTTCCGGATTTGAGATGCAGTGAAGATTGCTTTTGATATTGGCCAGCGGCGGCTGGAAAAGACTGGTGGCGCCATCTGTCTGCGCACGCACAAGTTTCCAGTAGGTGAATGCCGCAGGGGTCAGCGACATCTGTTCCGCCTCTATGTAATACTTGTCATAAAAGGTTCTTCTGGTCACCGGCACAATGCCAATCATTACATCGGCAAACCTGCTTCCGGAAATGAGCTGATCATCTGAAACAGTTGGTGCGTTGTAATCAGTTATCCAGCATTTGCAGCAGATACATTCTGCAGGCGGAGGCCCACTGCAGGGTAAAGGGTCAGGAACAAATACCGTTGTGCCCGTTGGCGAAATAGATCCTATCATGTGCAACTGGGGGAAAGTCTCAATCTTGTAGGTGCCCGTCAGTCTCCAGCGTAAGTAATTGCTCACACCCGGTGCTCCTTTCGAATCAAGGAATACGTTGAAACGGTCAGCATTCTTCTGCACGCCGCCTTCAATCTTCGTGTATGGCGTAAATTCGAATCTCAGATTGTCAATTGCACCCGGAGGCGGCATTTCTTCCCCGTCAGAACGGTACGTCTTTTTGTCAACCAGAATTTCCAGGGAGTAAATCCGGCCAACCTTGCCTTGCAGGGTCGCCGTCTGATAAACACCTGGTGAAACCTCCTTCAGAAGTTCCGCTTCGCCAGCATTGCTCCTGATCGTAACCATCGCACCGGTTACTTCCACCTGGTTCTGCAAGTAAGCATCAACGGGCAGTGTCCTGGTGAGCCTGACCGTATAAGGACCTGCCTCATCTGTGATCACGCCATCCACCACCAGTTGTGTGTCTGATGCCGGCACAGCGTACTTGATAGGATCGACGCAGGCAGTAATAAGCAGGTATAATATGGGAATGATCTTCCTCTTCATATTCAGAATTTGAAACTGTAAGAAATGGAAGGCAACGGTGCACCGATGATGGACAATTGATAGGGCTGAAGAGCGCCCTGATCGCTTGGTCGGAAAAACACGGTGTACGGATTCTTTCGGCCATAAACATTGTAGACTGAAATGGTCCATGTGCCATCCCAGAATTTCTTCCGCTTATGGTTTCCTTCAAATACGAGGGCCAGATCCAGCCTGTTATAGTCCGGTATGCGATAAGCATTGCGGTCGGAGAAATTGGCCACCACGGTGTTATCCACAATCGAAACAGAAAGCGGGATAGTCACGGGCCTGCCGGTATGATAGGTGAAGAAACCAGTGAAAAAGATTCTCCTGGAAATTCCATACTTCCAGGTAAGGTTGACAATATTGGGTTGGTCAAAGTTCGAAGGATATTCAGCCCCTTCATTCACCGACTCCTGTGAAGTAGGTCCGCTGATTGTCCTGAGGGATCTTGAATAGGTGTAATTGACCGAGCCCGTCAGTCTGCCCGATACCTTGTTTGCCGAAAGTTCTACGCCGTAGGCCCTGCCCTTTCCCTGAAGTAGATCGGTCTCCAGGTGAGAGTTCAATATGAGTCTTGCACCGTCCTTGAAATCAAGCAGGTTTTGAATCAGCTTATAATATCCCTCTATGGAAAATTCATATATAGTGCTGGAGGCGGTATGGTACCAACCAAGAGAAAGCTGATCTGCGTGCTGCGGCTTGAAGTAATAACCACTGGGTTGCCAGATATCAATAGGCATTACCGCGGCAGTGTTGGTTACCAGATGCAGGTACTGATAGGTACGCTGATAACTGGCTTTGAGGGAGGTATTGGAATTGATGGAATATCGGAGAGCCAACCGGGGCTCAATGCCGAAATAGGTTTTAATATTCTGTCCAGCAGCATAATGCAAAGTGTCAGTAATGGTGTTAACTGATTTGGGCTGCCCGGGTTCATAGGTATAGACTGAGGCGGGGCCTCTGGCACTGAAGGAAGAAAATCTTATACCGCCCTCAAGGAAATACTTCTCGCCCAGGTTAATAGCATCACCGGCAAAAACCGCATTCTCGAATGAGTACTGTTTCTCCATTTGTATGTTGGCAATGTTGGAGGCCGGCGATGATGGCGTCAGGGTGCCGGGATTGAAGTCATAGTAATAGAGCTGATCGCCAAAGGTAAACCGGTGCTTCCCGCGCTGAAGGTGAAACTCAGCCTTCATCATGGGATAAGTGATGCGGTAGGAAAGATTGAAGCCGTTGCCTGGGTTCTGATCCAACAGTGCATAGGAGTACGATCCCACACCAAGGGTCAGGTTGGCGCTGAGATTCTCGTCAAACTGATGATCAAGGCGGATGGAGCCTGCCTGGTTTCGCCATCGATAAGTAGTATCACCCTGAAGCCGGAATTCATCTCTGCTCGTGTAGTAAGAAGCCGTCAGCTTTGTATCCGCCGAGAACTGATGCGCCAACTTGACGGCTCCATCATAAAAAAGGACGGTGCTATTCTGAAGGTCCGCATAATTGGTCTTGATGGTGTTGATGAGCCAGTCCGAGTAGGTACTACGTGCCGATATGGACAGCGTGGTCTTGTCTTTCACTATCGGGCCGTTGAGCAGAAGGTTACTGGAGATGAGACCAATACCACCGCTGCCATTCCACTTTTGTCCGTCTCCTTCCCGTGAGCGGATGTCCAGCACGGAGGATATTCTTCCGCCGTATTCCGCGGGAACTCCACCCTTGTAAAAAGAGACATCCCTGATGGCCTGCGCATTAAAAGCCGAAAAAAATCCAAAAGCATGTGAACTGTTAAATATGGGAATGCCATCATACAGTACGAGGTTCTGATCCACGCCGCCACCCCTCACATTGAACCCTGATGCAGCCTCACCCGCAGTGGTTACACCAGGAAGCACCTGAATCTGTTTGATCAGGTCCGCTTCTCCAAGAAGAGAGGGCGCCCGCTTGATTTCCCGTATGCTCATCTGTGTTTGCCCCACCCTGCTGGTGGTGGCCCGGTTTGCGGCTACATCCGATACTACGACCTCATCCAGTATGGTAGGCTGCTCCTCGAGAATGACTTTCACTTCTCCGTCAGCGTATAGAGCGAGGTCAACTATTTTTTCTTCATAATTCAGATAAGAGAAACTCACCACATGATTCCCTGCCGGGATCTTAACTTCAAATTGTCCGGTGCCATCAGTTGTTGTTCCCTGTTGAAGATCGGATACAGATACGGACGCATTGACCAAAGCCTGTCCTGAACCACCATCGGTTATCTTACCTCTGAGAATAAACGTGGCACCCTTTGTCACCTTCTTAGGGTCTCCCACCTGAACCTTCTCAATTGATTTTTGTGCTCTCACCGCCACATTCATGAGGGCCTTTCGGTTCATGTCGGTCCGGGGATCTTTGACAATTACCAGGTAATGGGAATCCATGACCACTGCATCCAGTTCGGTCCCCTTAAAGAGATCGCGTAATAACTCAACAACGGTGAGTCCTTTGTGGGATTGTTCGACCTGAAACGGTGAAAGCCATTCTTCCAGATAGAAGAATCGTACTGGATATTTCTGTTCCAGTTCCGTCAGCACCTGGATGAGCGGCTTCCCCGCCTCTGTTCCGTCCATCCTGATATCTTCAACGGATTGCGCGTATGCTCCGGAGCAGAGGAAGAGCAAAAAAATGATGACCGCTATTTTGAATTGGGAGTGAAGGCGCACCTGAGAAAGTTAGTTCGCCGGTTCACAATACCAAAGATTTCCTTATGCAGTTAAGGACCGCTCACGTATTGCCCTCAGCATTTCCCGCTTACCGGGGGGACCAGGTAACTTTTCCACCCGCAAATCGAGGGATATCAGGTCACGCTTCACCTGTCCTCTGGCACAGTAGGTGACCCACACACCGCGTGGACTCAGTGCGTCGGTAACTTTCTTCAGAATGCCTAAAGCCCACATCTCCGGCTGTTTCGAAGGAGCAAAGGCGTCATGATAAACAATATCGAAGGGCCCGCCATGAAGTGTCCCGGTAAGAATACTGTCCTGCACCTTGCATAACACAAAGTTCTCACTCAATCTCTCTTCCTTGTTCCAGGCAGATTGATGCAATGCATTGAATAAACCTGTCGCGCGTGAATCGTTGGCATAGTTGAGTTGCCTTGTAATCTCCGGAGACAAGGGTCGCGTCTCCCATGTATAGTACACAACTTCCAATTGATGCTCTATCGCATAGAGCCATGTGAGAAGTGCGTTGAGTCCTGTACCAAACCCAACCTCGAGAATCCTGACTTTTCTCTGAGACTGGCTCTTCAACCAATAGTCCAGTCCGTGTCTGATAAACACATATTGTGATTCCTGAACAGCGCCATGCACACTGTGATAGGTCTCCTGAAGGGAGGTGTTCAGAAGAGAATGCGAACCATCTTCTGTGGTGATGATGCTGATGTCATGCATCTCAATGTCTGGAAATTAGCGCCACAGCGTATGCATTCACTCCTTCCGTTCGCCCAACATACCCGAGCTTTTCGTTGGTGGTGGCCTTGATCGAAATGTCATCCTTGTCGATCCTCATGATCGGTGCAAGCACTTCCTGCATATCCTCAATATGAGGTTTGATTTTTGGTTCCTCGAGCACAAGGGTACAATCCACATTCTCGACCTTCCATCCTTTGGATCCGATCATCCGGATCACTTCTTCCAGAAAGTACTTGCTGTCCTTGTTTGCCCACCTCGGGTCCTTGTTTGAAAAATGTGTACCGATATCCCGCATGTTGGCTGCCCCGAGTAACGCATCACATATGGCATGAATGAGCACATCTGCATCAGAGTGGCCGACAGCTCCCTTTTCCGCGGGCAACTGAATTCCTCCAAGCCACAGCGCGCGCCCTGCTTCAAGCGGATGAACGTCAAATCCGAACCCTACTCTGATCTTCATCTGTCAAAGGTAAAGCAATGGAAGGTCAATTAACTGCTCTTCTTTCCTGCCGCCCTGTAATACATGACGCTGGAGTTTTCTTCCCGCAAAATCGATTTGGCGACACGCTGAATGTCAGCAGTGGTGACTTTCCGGATTTTCTCTGCCTCATGGTTGACCAGGCCGGCATCACCTGAAAGGGAGGCAAAGGCAAGATTCATCGCCCTGTTCATCACTTCCACTTCATCAAATTCCAGGGTGGCTTCCGCCTGATTCTTAACTTTCGCCAATTCTTCCTCTGTCACGCCCTTTGCAACCACTTCGTGGAGCAGGTCATCAACAGCTCTCTCCGCATCTTCAAGACTGACGCCGTCACTGAGTCGTCCGCTCACTACCCACAAACCAGGATCGATGGTGCCGGTACCGTAAGCTCCGACACCGGTGAAGACTTTCTTTTCGCGCACCAGCGTGTTGTACAATCTGCTGGATTGTCCTCTGCCCATGATGTCCCCAAGAAGGTCAACGGCATAGTAATCCGGATGAAAGCGACCTGGAGAATGAAATGCTTTATATAATGCATGAGCAGGCACCTGCGCATCGACCGTTAGTGTGCGCTTCTGCTTTTGTGCCGGCTCTGTTGGGATCTTTCTTGCAGGTTTGAGGGGAGACGGAATCGGTGCAAACCATTTCTCTGCCAATTCCTTCACCTGATTGTGATTCACCTTTCCGGCTACAACGAGCACGGCATTGGATGGCAGGTAATGATGAAAAAAGAAATCCCGAACATCATCCAGAGTCGCCTGTTCAATGTGGCTGATCTCCTTGCCGATGGTCGCCCATTGATAAGGATGAACCTGATAGGCCAATGGCCGTAATTTCAGCCACACGTCTCCATAAGGCTGATTCAGGTAACGTTGCTTGAACTCTTCTATCACCACACCACGCTGTACCTCGAGCACCTCCGGATCAAATGACAGAGAGAGCATGCGATCGCTCTCCAGCCAGAATCCCGTTTCCAGATTGGTAGCCGGAACCGTCAGATAATAGTTGGTGATGTCAGTGCTGGTGAATGCATTATTCTCCCCTCCCACCAACTGAAGGGGTTCATCATAACTGGGGATATTCTTCGACCCGCCGAACATCAGGTGTTCGAACAAATGAGCAAAACCGGTTTTGTTTGGATTCTCATCCCTCGATCCTACATCATACAGGATGTTCATCACAGCGATGTCAACACTTTTATCTTCGTGCACATATACCTGCAGACCGTTTTCGAGCTTGAATGATGAAAAGTGGATCATGAATGATTTGATTGCCGGCTCAAATATAATCAGCGTGCCGCGTTATGTACGCCGTATTGAGGCGGCAACCTCCGTTCGCAACAAAATTATAAGCTAGGCTACAACTACTTTGTCAACCGCCAATGTTCCCATCACCATATTCACCTTTGCGGTCTTGCCAGTAAGGTTCACGGTGCCGAAGCCGGTCTGGGTGGAGAGGAAACAAGTAAAGTCGCCAACCCTGGAGTCAACATAAAGTGTCTTCTCTACAGCGTCATACCGGAGGCCGGTGAGACCCTGGAGGAGCCCATAGCTGCTCAGTGCGCGCGCATACCAGTGGCCGCATTCATATTCGTTGAAAGGGTTACGGAATCTTCCATCATACCGGTCACGGCAGGCCCTTACAATATCAAGACACTCGTTGACCGCCCCTGTCATGGCGAGGTGTGAAGCTACCTGGTACTCTATGCCGGTCCACACTTCATCGCTGTACACAAAGGGAAGAGAAAGTCTTCCGCCTTTAGGCCAGGTGCACAGCAGCAATCCACCTTCATCTCCCATGGCATAAGACGGCCGCTGAGGATTGGCATGCTGACTCAAATCCTTCTTGAAGTTGTAGCGGTGCACGGACATCAGGTGGCTCTTGGTTTTTGCAGGATCCATGATGTCTTTCAATCCGCATACGCGGGCCATCCAGGCACCCAGCACGCCATCTGAAAGACAACCGCTGCCGTATTGATACTTTGGACCCTCTTTTTTCAACAGAGCCTTTGCTTCATCAGAATATCCGCCTCCATAACTCTTGCTTGAAGGATCAGTGGGGTCGGGAGAAGAGAGACCCTCGGTTTGTATTTTCTGGAAGAAGTATTCACCGTTGTACAAGTCGGTTTCCATGACTTTCTTTCCCGAATCGTAGAGCGTTTTATACAGTTTGAAGTCCTTCTTCAATGTTTTGCTCATCTCCATAAACGCAGACAGTGCGCCCAGATAGAAAGACGTGCACATGCCATCAGGTCCCCAGAATTCGATATCATAGGTGTTGTGATGAGGCTCTTCCAGCACACCACGGTGCCGCGGGTCCCAGGTCTTGATGCAATAGTCCATGCTTACCTTCACCAGCGGATACATCTTCTCCAGCCACAACCTGTCCCCGCTGATGCGCCAATCGCGATAAACTTTGAGGATGCCGCCGAGTTGGCCATCTGCGGCTGCATAGAACTCATGTCCCACTGGCCGTATGGGTAGTGCGGTGCGGAAAGTCTGATGCCCTTCGATATTCTGATCCTCACAGAATTCAGTGTGCCGGAGCGTGCGCTCAAGATCCGGGAACAAGTGCGGGATAGCCTGTGCATAGTTCCACACGTGGGTACAACTGCCATGACAGCAGCCGGCGTTGTCGCTGCAACCCTCAAACGCCCATAGCCGTCCATCGTATTGGCGAAGGACTGTCGGAGATTTGAGGATCGAAAGATTTGCTGCAACTGCCTCCGTCACTTCCGCAGGAAGAGTGGTGGAAAAGAAGGCATCCCTGAACAAAGCAGACTTCTTTTTCAGATCGTCATAATTCTTTGTGAAGTAGGAAGCAACGGATGATACGTCGGGATACTTGCTGGCATACCAGGGTTTATACTCTTTTCCTGCAAAAGGCTTCATCCCTTCAAGAAGGTCCGCAGTAGTATTGCAGCATCCTGATCCCGGTTCGCATTTTTCATCTGTACCCTCTGTCCCAAATCGAAGTTCACTGAGGGGCACATACCAGGCAAAGCAGACTCGGATAGTCTTTGCAGCACCGGCTCCCAGCTTGAACGGTACATAGAGAGATCCTCCGGGCGCTTCAGCAGCTACCGGTTCTGATGCACGTACTCCTCCTGAACGAATGGTTTCCCATGCCATGGTGAGCGGGTCAAACCATCCACCCCGAAACCAGCAGTAGTCTACTATGGTTTCCGGCTGATCGGTATACACGGCAAAGTCACCTTTGTAGAAAGGCTTATCGGCCACTTCCTCGCAGGAAAGAATAAACCCATTCTGAATCCTGCCAATGCTTCCTTTGGCAGGCTCCTTGCGCATGAAGTTTCTGGTGTGGCATGAAAAGACACCTTCGACAGTTTCGTTTCCGTGATTTTCAAAAGTGTATTCAATTGCACCTGATGGCAAGCTCGAGTTATCCGCATCGCCGGGAATGAAAGGACTCCACCCCTCCAACTTTACCGACAGTGGAAATTTATCATCCTTCAGTTCGATGGATGCAAAAGGGAATCGTGCTGTGAAGGCAGCCTCATGAAATCGTGGCAAGCCAAAGATTGCTCCTGCACTTCCATTGCCAGCATCCGGCAGGCCAAACCTCTTCCAATCAGGCACGGGGCCCTCAGCCACGCGTGCAATGGGTTCTTTGCCCTTCACTGCAATAGCAGCAAAAAGACCTGGCTCATTAAAAACTTCAGGTCGGTTTCTTACCGACATATGAGAAATGGCTCCTGTGCCTTCAAGACAAAACATACCTGAGCCCAGTCCACCAATGGGAAAGGCTACGCGACGCAGGTTGTCATTTTGGTAGGCTCCGTTGTAGGATCGACCTGATGCAGCGAGTTGTTGCTGGACTTCTTTCGCCTGGGCTGCAACCGCTCCAAATGGCGTGGCCGCCACGGCAGCAGTGATTCCGCCCACTTTTTTCAAAAACGAGCGGCGGTCAGATGGTATCTTCATAGGAAGCGTAGGTTAGGGAACAGGAATTCTCCTCGCACCTTAAGTGTGCGTCTAACCAAGTTAAGCAAAAGAAGGGAGTGTTGACGCCTCTGTTATATTGCCTCTGTCAGATCTGACAGAAGTTTCTTTGCCTGGGTAGGTTCAAGTCTTGGTCCCCACTGACTCACCACCCTTGAAGACGCCAGCGATGCCAGTTTGCCTGCATCGGCCATTCCGTGCTGGTGGGTGATGGCGTAGAGGAATGCGCCTGCAAACATGTCACCCGCACCGTTGGTATCAATGGCCCTTACTTTATATGGCTCTATTTCAATGAAGGTATCACCATCGAAAATGAGTGCGCCGTTGGCACCAAGGGTTATGGCAAATCGCTTGGCCACTTGTTTCAGTTTCTCACGTGCCTGAAGGATATCGTCCGTGCCGGTGAAGATCATCGCCTCCTCTTCATTGCAAAAAAGCAGATCGACACTTGCGCCTACTATGTCTTCCATCTGCTTCGAAAAGTATTTCACCATGCTTGGATCGCTGAAAGTAAGCGCTACATCAACTTTATTGCGCTCCGCCATCTTCTTGGCCTCCTTCATCGCTTCCAGTCCCTTAGGGCTGGAAACCATATAGCCTTCTAGGTACACGATGGAGGAATTGCGCAGTGCATTTTCGTCCAGGTGTTCAGGAGACAGAAAGGAACTCACACCAAGGAATGTATTCATGGTGCGTTGCGCATCTGGTGAAGTCATGACCAGACATCGGGCGGTGTGGCCCTGGGGAGCAAGTTCATGACTCATGTTGGTGTCTACGCCGTTGCGCTTCAGATCCTCCAGGAAGAACCGGCCAAGATCATCATGAGCGACCACGCATGAATAGAAACTCTTGCCGCCGAACTGGTTCACTGCCACCACTGTGTTGCCCGCGGAGCCGCCTCCCGACATCTTGCTTCGCTTCATGTCGATAGCCTTCATGAGGTGCAATTGCCGCTTCTCATCCACCAGCGTCATGACCCCTTTCTCCACTTCATTCCTTTCGAAGAAGTCTACGTCTACCTCAGTAACAATATCCACGATGGCATTTCCTATGCCGTAAACATCATATTTCATGTGCGATCCTTAATGGGCGGTAAAAGTAATGATTAATGGAAGATTGGTCCGGTGGAATTTCAATCAATACTGGCAAATCTCAGTCGCAGGCTGTTGGACACCACGCTGACCGAGCTCATGGCCATTGCCGCACCCGCGATCATGGGGTTGAGCAGGAAGCCATTAAAGGGGAACGATATGCCGGCTGCCAGCGGGATGCCAATGATGTTATAGATAAACGCCCAGAAGAGGTTCTGACGAATCCCATTGACCGTTCTTGATGATAACAGAAGTGCTCTCGGAACCGACTTAAGATCACCAGACATCAGCGTGATCCTGGCAACGTCCATGGCTACATCGGTACCGCGTCCCATGGCCATGCTTACATCTGCCTGGGCCAGTGCCTGTGAATCATTGATCCCATCCCCTACCATGGCCACAATTTTTCCTTTTGACTTAAGGTCTTTCACAAACTCCGCCTTGTCGGCCGGAAGGGCCTCTGCCTCAAAGCCATCAAGGTCAATCATTTTGGCAATGGCGCCCGCAGTATGCTTTTGATCTCCGGTGACCATATAGACTTCAATTCCCCGCGCGCGAAGAGATTTGATGGCCTCTGCTGAAGTGGGCTTGATTCGATCGGCTATTGCAACGACTGCGAGAATTTCTTTCCCGTTGGAGAAGTAAATGGTGGTCTTGGCTTCCTCCTGCCATTTACGCGCCAGTTGATCTAGAGCATCAGCGGTTTTTACCTTCAGCTCCTCCATCCATTTCTGACTTCCCACGTAATAGGTCTCGCCCCTCCACATTCCCTTCACGCCGCGACCCGTTACACTTTCAAATGATGTAAGGGCATCCTCCTTCACGTTAGCTGTTCTCAAAGCTTCTGCAACAGCGCCCGCAAGCGGATGCTCTGATCTCGATTCCAGCGAAAGCAGAACTGACTTCAGCAATTCCTTTTCCGTGATTCCTGCCTGCCATTCAAAATCCGTCACGGATGGTTTGCCTTCCGTGATGGTGCCGGTCTTATCCAGGACTACCGCGTTTACCCGATGTGCTATTTCAAGACTCTCGGCATCCTTGATCAGGATACCGTTTTCAGCACCCTTGCCAACACCTACCATGATAGCCGTTGGGGTGGCGAGCCCCAATGCGCAAGGACAAGCAATGACCAGCACGGTGACAGATGTGAGTAATGCATGCGTGAAAGCATTCTCACCCCCGAAGATCATCCACAGCCCGAAGGTCAATACCGAAATCCCCATGACCATCGGAACAAATATTCCGGCAATTCTGTCGACAAGGTTCTGCACCGGTGCCTTGCTTCCCTGCGCCTCTTCCACCATCTGAATGATATGGGCGAGCATGGTGTCAGCGCCCACACCGGTCGCCTCAATTCTGAAACTTCCTTTCTGATTGATGGTGCCCGCGTAGACTTTGGCACCGGATGATTTCTCAACGGGGACAGGTTCACCGGATATCATACTCTCATCAACAAATGAGCTGCCTTCGGTTACGCGTCCGTCCACAGGAATTTTTTCTCCCGGATGGACAACAACAATTTGTCCTGACTTCACCGAAGCCAATGGAATTTCGATCTCTGAATCGTTTGAAATGATACGCACCGTTTTGGGCTGCAACCCCATGAGTTTGCGGATAGCCGATGAGGTATTCGTTTTTGCACGCTCTTCCAAAAGTTTACCCAATGAAATGAACGCCACCACCACGGCGGCTGCTTCGTAATAAACATGCGCATGCAATCCGCGTGCATGCCAGAAAGCAGGGAAGAAAGTATTGAAGGCGCTAAACAGAAAAGCAATCCCAGTAGACAAGGCAACAAGTGTGTCCATGTTGGCCTGACGATGGGTGGCTTGTTTCCAGGCATTAAAAAAGTATTTTCTGCCAAAAAAGAAAACAACCGGAGCCGTAAGAATGAATGAAATCCACGGGGAGTATTTCCAGTCCATGAAGAACATTCCCAGTATGACCACAGGCACGGCAAGAATGATGGCGCCGAATGTCCGGAACTTCAGTTCTTCATACGCTTTGTGTTGTGCTTCCTCCTTTACCGCCTGCGGATCTTCCACATTAACGACGAGGTCATAGCCAATTGACCGAACGGCCTGCTGCAAATCTGCGGGTTTGGCTGTGTTAGGATCATACTCCACCCATGCGGACTGATTGGCAAAATTTACCCGCGCCTCGTTAACTCCTGTGGTTGCCTTCAGCATGCTCTCCACGCTGACCGCACATGCAGCGCATGACATTTCCAGAACAGGAAAGGTTTCGCGCTTAAGTGCATGTGCCTGTTCTTTTGTTGCTGATTCTGTCATGATTACTCTTTATGATATCAGCTATTAAACAGCATAAGCCCCTCGCGAGGTTTGCATTTTATCCCGTTTCATTTCCATGATTTCCTTATCTGGAATGTTTGCCAAAGTTAAGGTCCGGGAAGACCGGGTTTCTTACATTTTAGATGGAGAGAATTATAGAATTTGGAGGTAATTACTGGTTTCTGATTGCGCCCCGACTTGTCTCGCCTTGGTTTAATTTAGATGTGGGGCTGTTCCCCAGTCAAAAGTGTACCACTGGATAAGACTGGATTGGATAATTTCATGCTAGCCTAACTTTGCCTATCCCTTGACTATCTCCTGACTACCTCTTGGCTATCCCTTGACTATCTCCTGACTATCCCTTGCCTATCTCTTGCCTATCCCCTGCCTATCTCTTGCCTATCTCTTGCCTATCCCTTGCCTATCCTTTGCCTATCTCTTGCCTATCCCTTGCCTATCCCTTGCCTATCTCTTGCCTATCCTTTGCCTATCCCTTGCCTATCCTTTGCCTATCCCT
>JBDHXU010000027.1:0-35517 GCA_039810905.1 Cyclobacteriaceae bacterium
ACATCGTTGTCTGAATACGGTTCAAAAAACCGGGCGCTTCTGGCTCCCATGATTCCGTCAATGTGGGTTTTGATGGTGCCGAAACTGATCCATTCATCGCCTGCAGGATGTGGACGCTTTGGATCCTCCCAATTGATGGTCCAGCCTTTTTCTTTCATGGAAGTGTATTCTATAAGACGTGATGGACAGAAGTTGATGCGGCAGGTAAGCTCACCATCCTTTTGAAGTGTCTGGTATACTTCCAGTTCATCCGGCGGCGACATATCCTGAACGGTGGTCAGGCCCCACTTCCTGCACTCCTCAAGCCCACGGCGGGCTTCCGCCAGTTTTTGCTCAAACGACTTTTCCGGGATTCGATTCATCAAACTGTCCAGTTCAGCCCCCTTCACAATTCCGTCTTCAGAATCAATCCCGAAAAATTCCAGTGCCCTCGCATTGGCCAGGCCCATCTTCCTGTCGTAGCGGGTGACCAGCAGAGGATAGTCTTTTGTAAGCGAGTCGATCATGTCGCGGGAGGGCTTGAACATGGACTTGCGTTTTCCACCGGATGATCCCATGGACCACGCTTCATAGGCACCCCAATCGCCGCCGGTTATCCAACTCCCACTGGGCAGGCGTTTGGTTGTCTGCCGTATTGCGTCAACAAATGATTCCTGTGTATTGACGTCCAGCAGATTGACATTCAGCAGCAGGTGACCCGCCTGTGCAAAGTGAACGTGCGAGTCATTGAATCCAGGTATCATCAGCCTGCCGTTCAGATCGATTGTCCGAACTGCCTCTCCTCCGAAACTCTCCTGGTCCCCCAGTGCCAGTATTTTCCCATCCTTAACCGCCACCCACGTTGCCCACTGCCTATCGCTGTCACCAGTCCAGATCTTCCCATTTTTTATCAGGAGGTCAGCGTCCTTCTTTTGGCATGCTGACAGAAGAAGGGAGAGCAGGACAAGGTAACGAATGTTCATGACCGATGGATTATACTCCAAAATAGTAAGTGATGGCGCAGGCTGCAAGCTATTTCGGGCTGGTGGCCCGGGTTCCTGTCCCAACCACAAGAAAACTATTAAATTGATAATCAGGTCATTAGAAAATAAATAATATATGTTTAAACATATAATTGCCTGCGCACGTTAGTATTGCAAACCAAAATTCAAAAACCAACTATGAAAAAAGTATACGCAATGCTGGCGTTCGTTATGATGGCCGGCGTAGCCAGCGCCCAGACCAACTGGGGAATTGACAAAGCCCACTCCAAGATCGGATTTACCGTGACCCACATGGTAGTGGCAGAGGTAGAAGGCGACTTCAAAGACTTCGATGCTACGGTAGTGAGCAAGAATGCTGATTTCGATGGCGCCGAAGTGACTTTCACCGCCAAGACCGCTTCCATCAATACTGAAAACGAGAAGAGGGATGGTCACCTGAAGTCTGATGATTTCTTCAATGCAGAGAAATTCCCTGACGTTACATTCAAGGGAACACTTGCAAAGGCAGGTGGCAAGTATCAGTTGAAAGGCAAACTCACGCTCCGTGATGTGACCAAAGATGTTGCATTTGATGTAACCTATGGTGGAACCATCGATACCGGTCGTGGTGTAAAGGCAGGTTTCAAACTGACTGGCAAAATCAACCGTCAGGATTACAACCTGAAGTGGGCCAATAAACTCCAGGATGGCAGTGCAGTAGTCGGTGACGAAGTTGCACTGAGCTGCCGCATTGAGCTGAACAAAGCTGCTCAATAAGCCAATCGGGAACAGAAGGGGGGCGAAGTCTCCCCTTCTTTTCATTTTCCGCCATGAAGATCGAAGAGGAAATCAAGCAAAAGAAGTTCAGAAGTCCACTGCAAAAGGTGGCAATCAACCTCTTCTTTACGGCGAGCTGGCTTCAGAACCAGCAACAGCAATTCTTCAAGCCCTTTGGCATCACTCCTGCACAATTCAATATCCTTCGCATACTCAGGGGTCAGGTACCCAATAAGATTTCCGGTGCGGAGATCAAGTCCAGGATGCTGGACAAGAATTCTGACATCCCCCGGCTGCTGGACCGGCTGATTACAAAGAAACTTATCAGCAAATCTCCCTGCCCCAATGACAAGCGCGCAGCGGATATCACCATTACAGAAAAAGGGCTTGAGGTTCTGAAGCAAATCGATCCGATACTGGATCGAACGGAAAAGGCGAATCTCCACCTCACTGAGGAGGAAGCAGCCCAGCTAAGCAGTCTATTGGATAAGGCCAGGGGCTAATGCCCGGTCCTGAATCGCACAAACGTGCCCATGGGCAGCGGCTTGCCCGTTTGCGGCAGCAGGCAAAACTCTCCGCATTGCAGATCATATTTGGGGAAATGTGTTTCCACCACATTCCTGCCGACCAGTGATGACAATCCTACTGCATACATGGATAGGATGAAGAAAGGGTTTTCATCCGCCAGCAGTTGTTTGGTCATGCCAACCAGTTCATTGAGTTGCTCCTGCAGCGTCCATTTTTCACCTTCCGGGCCTCTGCCATACGGAGGCGGATCCATAATGATGCCGTCGTACCGGTTGCCTCGTTTCACTTCTCTTCGGACAAATTTGAACGCATCTTCGTATACCCACCGGATATCCTTCTGATTGTTCATCTGCATGTTTTGATTGGCCCAGTTTAATCCCGGTCGTGAGGCATCGCAATGCGTCACCTCGGCGCCGGCCATTTGAGCCACAACGGAAGCTGCTCCCGTATAGGCAAAGAGGTTCAATACCCGTCCGCCACTTTTCCAGTTGTGCACGGCATCGTAAATAAAATTCCAATTGTCGCCCTGCTCCGGGAAAATACCCACATGGCCAAAGCCTGTCAGCGCAAGGCGAAGAATCAATTTGAAGTGCTCCGCCTGATACTGGATGTTCCAGCTTTCGGGTATGTCCCGTAGTCTCTTCCAGCCGCCTTTCACTTCATCCGTAAACCTGAATTTATCCTTCTGCTCACGCGTAAAATGTGCATGTGCTTTCTGCTTCCACTCGGTGGCCGATAAGGCAGGCTGCCAGATGGCCTGAGGTTCAGGACGGATCAGGATGTATTTGCCAAAACGCTCCAGCTTCTCAAAGTTGCCGGAATCTATCAGCTCATACTCCGTCCATGATGATGGGTTAAGGACCGGGAGTTGCAAGTGTCTAAGGTTTATCCGATCACAATTTAAGGCACCGCCGCCGAGATTCCTTCATCCCTGCGGAGACTGTGACTTTAATTCTTCAGTGATCAACCGCAGATTCTCTTCATCAAAACATACCAGCGACACTTCCCGGATTCCTTCGTGCTCTTTCAGAAACGCTGCAACCGTCTCAACGGCAATCCTGGCGGCCCGGTCTTTTGGGAAACCATAGATACCGGTACTGATATTGGGAAAAGCTACGGTTTTACAGCCATTCTGCAGCGCAAGTTCCAGTGAACGCACATAGCATGACGCGAGGAGTGCATCTTCATTGTGATGACCGCCACGCCACACAGGTCCAACCGTATGAATGACATGTCTGGAGGGCATCCTGCCCGCAGTGGTGATGACGGCCTCGCCGGTCGGGCACCCACCCTGCCTCTCGACGATCTTCCTGCACTCCTCCAAAATGGCAGGACCCCCTGCCCTATGGATGGCTCCGTCCACACCTCCGCCGCCCATAAGGGAGCTATTGGCGGCATTGACAATGGCGTCAACTGACATCTTAGTGATATCCGCCATTACAATCATTATCTTATCTGTTATCTGCATATCCAGCATAATTCAAAAGTTGATGAACCACTGACCAAAGCTCTGCCAGAAGCCGAAGCGGTAGAAATTCATTACGGAGTAATGATACAGCAACATAACCGCCAGCACGAAAGGGAACACCCAGCGCGTCCGCTTTGACTTCCAATCCGTAATACAGAGTAATAGGAGTAGTGCATCACAAAGGATGAAACCCGCAACAGGCCGGATCGGGTTGCCTTCAATGACCGGAAGATAATGCTTCAGGCCTGGGATATAGAATGCTATCAGCCGGTCCGTCACCGGAGTGAACATGGGAAATACAGTTGAGACCATAAACCTGGAATGCAACGCCACTACTTTCCGGTATTTGATCGCCAGCACATAGAAGATGAGTAGTGCAATGACGGCATTCAACACGAGTGAGATGAACCAATAGTCCATGGCGGATGGCGATGCCAGATGATCCACCTTGTATTTCAGCAGGTCAAGCGTAGTAAGCACCATAAACGGGATCAGGAAATAGGAAAGTCTTCCAAGGTTCCGGTGCAGTGCATTCCTGTTAGATCGCGCGAGGATTGCCTGTGTTATCAGCATCACACACCAGAGAAACAGGGCGATCCCGTGAAGATGCATTCTGTAATTTTCCTGCTCGCCCAATCGGGTCCAATAAGTGAACCAGAATGCTGCCACCGCCAGCAAGAGAAAGATGACGAAGAAAAGGTAACTCCTTTGCAGAAGAGTTCTGTCAAGGTTCATGAATGAAGGTTATGGTTCTACCTTCCAAAGTCGTCCTGCAGGCGCACAATATCGTTTTCGTCGGATGGATTGCTAAGATCTGTATGCTGCCATATTTCGGCGATCATGCCCCATCCGCCTGGCAGCCCCACCAGGCGATGCCGCTGCCCTTGTTGAAGGCGGATGATTTCATTCAAGCGCAGTTCATGCAAGGGTCCCTCCTGATCCGTTTCGCTGGTGACGACACCTGCGCATCCTGCAACGAGTTTCCAGATTTCAGCTCTTCTGAAGTGGTACTGCCAGGACAGCCGTTTGGAAGGTTGTACCATCAGGATTTTCGGACTGAGCTTTCCGCTGATCCGGAGGGAACGAACCTCGATACCAGGAAAGAAGTGACCTGCAAAATCATGAGCCTGTGATTCATCAATCACGAAGAAGCCACCCCATGGCCGGTTCATATCTCTGGAAGCGGCGCGGAGCTTCAGATCATCGAGGTGATGCTGAACTTTTGTAAACACTGATTCCTTGGCTTCGCTATCCTGAAATGTCAGATTCATAAAAAACAATTGCTGCGAAAGTAGCTAATCCTCTCGAGACTTCTTCCTTTCATTGCAGAGTCTCCATAAAGGGATACCCTTTCGTCGCAGAGTAGTTCCAATTTATCTCCATCGCAGAGTCCCTGAAGGAGACTCTGCGGGAAAGCAACTTTTTTGAGGAAGACCAAACCGGTGCCTCAGAAGTCACACTCTAGATGCAAACAATGCCGTTGTTCTATGATGAATGTTCAGGTTACCTTGTTGGATCTGACCCCAGCTGGTTACTTCCCATCCCGAGATGCCCTTCGTCGCAGAGTCTCCCGTGAGGGGACTCTGCAGGTGTTTCCCATCATGATTAAAGAGCAGTTCTAATTTATCTCCATCGCAGAGTCCCTGAAGGAGACTCTGCGGGGAAGGAACTTATTTGAGAAAGTCCAAAACGACGCCTCAGAAGTCCCTTCGTCGCAGAGTCTCCCGTGAGGGGACTCTGCAGGTGTTCCCAAATCATGATTCTGGAACAGTTGCAATTTATCTCATCGCAGAGTCCCTGAAGGAGACTCTGCGGGGAAGGCAACTTTTTTTAAGGAAGACCAAAACCATGCCCCAGAAGTCACTTCGTCGCAGAGTCTCCCGTGAGGGGCTCTGCAGGCGTTCCCAAATCATGATTATAGGACAGTTACAATTTCTTTCCATCGCAGAGTCCCTGAAGGAGACTCTGCGGGGAAGCCAACTTTTTTTAAGGAAGGCCAAAACCATGCCCCAGAAGTGCCTTCGTTCAGAGTCTCCCGTGAGGGGACTCTGCAGGCGTTCCCAATCATGATTAAAGAACAGTTGCAATTTATCTCCATCGCACAGTCCCTGAAGGAGACTCTGCGGGGAAGGCAACTTTTTTTAAGGAAGACCAAACCGATGCCCCAGAAGTCACTTCGTCGTAGAGTCTCCCGTGAGGGGACTCTGCAGGTGTTCCCAAATCATGATTCTGGAACAGTTGCAATTTATCTCATCGCAGAGTCCCTGAAGGAGACTCTGCGGGGAAGCCAACTTTTTTAAGGAAGACCAAAACGATGCCCCAGAAGTCCCTTCGTCGCAGAGTCTCCCGTGAGGGGACTCTGCAGGTGTTTCCCAAATCATGAATAAGGAGCAGTTGCAATCCATCTCCATCGCAGAGTCCCTGAAGGAGACTCTGCGGGGAAGCCAACTTTTTTAAGGAAGACCAAAACGATGCCCCAGAAGTCCCTTCGTCGCAGAGTCTCCCGTGAGGGGACTCTGCAGGTGCTCCCAATCATGATTAAGGAGCAGTTACAATTTATCTCCATCGCAGAGTCCCTGAAGGAGACTCTGCGGGGAAGCCAACTTTTTTAAGGAAGACCAAAACGATGCCTCAGAAGTCCCTTCGTCGCAGAGTCTCCCGTGAGGGAACTCTGAGGGGAAGTGATCATTTTGCGGTGAAGTTTTAGCTTCTAGACCCAACCCCAAGCTGACAATTCATTCATCAATCCGTACCTTTAAGTTTGCCTCATGAAGTCCGGAACGGTCATTACCAGCCCACATAATCCGAAAGTAAAGAGCCTTCTGTCGCTGGAAAAACCGAGGGAGCGCCGACGGCAACAGTTGTTTGTCATTGAAGGAAAGAAGGAGATCACTCTTGCGTTAAAGGCCGGGTACCGGATCGGCAACTTATTCTATTGCGTCGATATTCTTCCCGAAAAGGATCTTCTGTCGCTCGGAATTGACGACAAGTTTCTCGTGCCAGTTACCCAGGAGGTGTTCGACAAGATCGCCATCCGCGAGAATTCCGGCGGCGTGGTGGCAGTGGCCGAGATGAAAACACACCGGCTGGAAGAAATTCGCCTGAGCGCCAACCCTCTGGTATTAATTCTGGAAGGGGTGGAGAAGCCGGGGAACCTGGGCGCCATTCTGCGCACCAGTGATGCCGCGGCCGTGGACGCAGTGATCATCTGTGATCCCCAAACGGATTTCTATAACCCCAACGTTGTGCGCTCAAGCCTTGGTTGCCTGTTCACCTGTCAGGTTGCCTCTGCAACAAATGAAGAAACCATCCGGTGGGTCCGGCAACATCAACTCAGGATCTATTGCACCTATCTCAAGGCTTCCAAACGATATACCGATACTGATTTCACCGTTCCCTCGGCGATTGTGATGGGAACAGAATCTACGGGTCTTTCTGACTCCTGGGTGAAGGCTTCCGATGCCAACATTATCATCCCTATGCTGGGCACCATCGACTCCCTGAATGTTTCCAACGCAGCTGCGATCGTGACCTTTGAGGCGTGCCGTCAGCGTGGCTTCAAGGTTCCCGGAAAGAACTAGGCTATTCTACCCGAAGAGACTCCACAGGATTGGCCATTGCCGTTTTCACCACATGATATCCCACCGTAAGCAGGGTTATCATCGTGGCCGCCAGCGCCGACAGCAGGAAGGTGAGCCATTCTCCATTCAATTGGATCCTGTAAGTAAAATTCTGCAGCCATTGGTTCGTAAAATACCAGGCCGCCGGAAAGGCTACGATCATACCTATCAGGACCAGAACAAGAAACTCTCCGGCCATCAGGCGAACGAGGTTGCCGATGCCTGCACCAATTACTTTCCTCACGCCAATCTCCCTGGTTCTTTGCTCGGTAGAATAGGCTGCGAGACCCAACAACCCCAGGCATGCGATCACCATCGTCAACATTGAAAATGCAGTAAAGATCCGGCTCCTCTTTTGATCTGCTTTGTATTGCGAATCCAGGTCTTCATCCAGAAAGGCATACTCGAACGGGTTATTGGGAAAAATCTCTGACCATACCCGCTGTATGTCATTCAACCTGGTTGAAACATCACCTTTGGAAAATCGCACAAACATGTAATTGCAGTTCTGATCCTTGGCCAGCACAATGATCAGAGGTTCTATTGCATCGTAAAGTGAATTTTGATTATAGTCTTTAATCACTCCCACCACCTTCTTCTCGAAGGAACCCGGTCCTGAGCCAGCCTGAAATCTCTTTCCAATAGGATCCTTCCAATTCATCCGCTTGACCATGCTCTCATTCACGAGGATGGCATACGTCGTGTCCGAGGGATTGTCCTTACTGAAATTCCGACCCCGAACGATCTCCATTCCGAGTGTAGAAACATATTGAAAATCGGCGCTATAGAGGTCAACCCCACGGTCCACCATTTTTCCATCTGCATCCTCCACCTGCATCAATGCCTTTCCAATTCCGTCGCCGGGTGAAGCATCAGACTTGCCAACCGCCAGGATCTCCGGAAGCTGGCGAAGGCGCTCGGCCAAAACTTCACCTTGCTTCATCATGGCCTGATTACTCAGGTTCAGGCGCAGTACATTTTCCTTATCAAAACCCAGGTCCTTCTCCCGGAGGAACTGCAGCTGATCAAACACGATCCATGTTGAAATCAACATGAAGATGCTCAGACCAAACTGGACTACAACCAGGGATCGTCGGAAGAATCTGCCTCCACCGCTTGCTGTCACCTTACCTTTCAGCACGTTCACCGGATTGAAGCCAGAAAGGTAGAACGCCGGATAGCTGCCTCCCAATATCCCGGTGACAAGGATCATACCGCCTATACTCAACATCACCTGCGGCTTAAGAAGATATGAAAGTGTAATTTCCTTGGATGTAAAAGTGTTGAACGCCGGAAGGAGAATATAAACCAGGATCAGTCCAATGGTCAGGGACGCCAACGATACGATTACCGATTCTGTGAGAAATTGCGTCATCAGTTGAATCCGTTGGGAACCCATCACCTTCCTTAATCCTACTTCCTTGGCGCGACCCGCTGAACGGGCTGTCGCAAGATTCATATAGTTAATGCAGGCAATCAGGAGCATGAATGCTGCCACGGACCCAAAGATGTAAATGTAGGAGATGTCCCCGTTGGCTTCTGCTTCATCCTGAATCTTGGAATAGAGGTGTATGTCGGTGATGCGCTGAAGGCCATACTGGACTTTTACCCCAATCTTCTCAAAGATGGGATTGACTTTCTCCTTCACCACTTTATCCAGGACAGGCTGCAATTTGACAGGGTCATATCCCGGAGGAAGCTCGACATAAGTGGTGATGCCAAACCCACCCCACGATCCCTGAAACTGTGGTCGCGAACTTTTGGACATCAGCGCATCAAACCGGAAATGGGAGTTAAGGGGAACATCCCTGATGATCCCTGTAATTTTGTAATCCTCCTGACGACGCTCTGCGTGAATAGTATTGTCCAGAGCTGAGGCAGGATCACCAAAGTACTTACGTGCCGTCTTTTCTGTGAGCACGATGGACAGGGGTTGATCGAGAGCAGTGGCAGGATCTCCTGCTATGAATTCATATGAGAACGTATCAAAAACTGTTGAATCGGTAAAATAGAACTGTGATTCGTAGTGCTCCTTGTCGCCGACTTTGAAAAGGTCCCGTTGCATGGAAAAGAACCTGACGGCGTTGAGCACCTCCGGGTAATTGTCTTTCAATTCGTCGGCCAGGGGCATCTGGACTGCTGCCCAGGTAAACGCGTTATCGGGCTCCTGGATATTGGAGACCAGCCGGTAAATATTCGCCGCTTTACGGTGATAGCGATCGTAACTAAGCTCGTCAATGATATACAGCAGCAGGAACAGGCTGCAGGTAATTCCAATGGCCAGTCCCAGAACATTGAGTGAAGTGTAGCCCTTGTCCTTAACAAGGTTTCTCAGGGAGATTTTCAATAGATTTTTCAGCATAACAACCTGGATAAGGAATTGAAACGACTGGACGCAAAGCAGGGTTTAAGCATGGATGCACGACCGATACTATTAGTTCTAATCCGGCAAAAATTGTCCGGAATCGGGCACCAAAAGAAAAAGGTTGAGGATAATTTTCCCCAACCTTTCTCTTGTGTAGTGCTTTTCCTGTTACTTCGTCAGACCGGGCTCCCGTTTCAGGAATTCTTCATAGAGCAGCGTCTGACGGCTTTGCATAGGCATCTGCCAGCCTGCTATGAAGACGTGACTAACCTGGGTCTTCGTCTCGAAAATGTCGCCATTGCATACAAAGAGATTGGCCACCTTCCCCACTTCAATGGATCCCAGCTTATCGCTGACACCCATGATCTCTGCAGGAACAATAGTGATTGCTTTTAGCGCATCTTCTTTCGCCATGCCATAAGCAACCGCAAATCCCGCATGGTAAGGCAGGTTCCTGTAATTTCCATTTCCGTCTTCATTGGAGCGAATGGCGACCTTCACTCCTGCCTTCCTCATCAATCCCGGATTGGCATAAGCAGCATCGTAGCGGTCATAGTCGCGGGTCGGGATGGCAATCACCGGCCCTGCAATAACAGGGATGTTGGCTTTCGCCAGGTTCTCCGCCTCGCGCCATCCTTCAGCGACGCCGGTGAATACTACTTTCTTCACTTTATGGTCTTTGACCCACTTGGTTGCAGTCTGGATGTCCTTTTGTGCGTTCACTTCGATAAGCAGCGGCATCTGCCCGCGAACCACCGGCAGCAATGCCGACATCTCAGGATAATACGTCACACCTTTCCCTGCCGATGCCGAATCCAGTTTGTGATACTGAACAGCGCGTTCCCAAACATCGTTGAGGAGCTTTAGCGCCTTCTCCGCTCCTTTCTTGATTTCATCATCCGTTCTGCGATCAAAGAAACCGCGACGGCCGGTGGTAGGGAAAGTCACCACCACACCCTCGAACCCAGCGTACATCTGGTCAGGCGTGTACCCGTGCAGATTGACAAGAGCTGCTGTACCCGGGAGCAAACCGCCTTCCGGATAAACCAGGGCCGTGGTTACGCCAGCTATTCTCGTGACCGGAATGGCCGTGGCATTGGGGTTCACCGCCGTCAGTGCTCTGACCTGGGGAATTACCTCGCCGCTCTCACGTTCGTCCGTTGCCTGCGCAATCTGTCCGATTTCGAGGAGACCGATTTTGGTACCACTGTCAATCATTCCCGGATAGATAGTCATGCCACTGCAATTGATGACCTCCGCACCGGAAGGTACCTGGACATCCGTGCCCACAGCAGCAATTTTTCCATCACTGATTACCACAGTACCGTTGCGGATGGTACCCTTCGTTACCGTTTCTATGGTAGCACCCGTGAGGGCAAACGTTCCCTTTTTGGCTTTCGGTGACTGCGCATCCACTTTCATGACCACCAGGCAGATGACGGCCAGCACAACACCGTATATCGTCTGAAGCTTTTTCATACTGTTAGTCCTCATTTGTTTTCTGATCCTGACTCCTCGAACAATAATTCTCCGGCGACTCCCTGCATGCAATTGTCATGCACATGACCATTTTCAAAGAACGTCACGTCGATGGTTTCCCGTGGTTCAGGCATGAGGCGCATGTCCGCGGGGTCTTTCTCGCGATCAAACCTGACAATGCCATCTACTATAGAGTATTGGGGAACGCCGTAGATGGATAGCGGATGGTTCTTGAAAATGGCGAAGTCGGCATCCTTGCCCACTTCAATGGATCCAACTCTCGACTCTATGCCAAGTTGTTTGGCGGGATTGATCGTAATCAGTGACAGCGCCTCGTCGTCAGAAAGGCCGCCGTACTTCTGGGTCTTTCCGGCCTCATGATAGAGGTGACGGATAAGATCGGGTGAGTCGGAATTGATGCTGGTCACCACACCATTCCTGACCAGGATGGCGGCGTTGTAGGCAGTTGAGTAATAGACTTCCAGTTTATACTGCCACCAGTCTGCAAACACAGATGCCATGGCTCCGGCCGCGGCCAGTTCAGGTGCCACTTTGAATCCTTCATTGGTATGCTGGAATACCACCCGTTTGATGCCAAAGTCCTTGCAAACTCTAAGCAGCATCTGGATTTCATCGGCACGATAGCTGTGGCAATGCAGAATTATCCGGTCACGAAGGATATCAGCCAGGGTTTCCATGCGCAGGTTATAGGCAGGTGGCGCTCCCCTGAATCCTTTGACTGCCTTGCTTTTGTTGTAGGCATCCCACTTGGTCATATATTCTTTAGCATCAGAGAAGGCCTTTCGGATGACAAACTCAACCCCCATCCGTGACTGGGGCTGAACACCGTCTCTCCTGCCATGTCCTGTCGGGTTCTCACCCAGCGCAAATTTGATGGTGCGTGGAGCGCCTTCCATCTTTAGCTGGTCTGGATCAAAAACACCGTAGCGATGTTTGATCGTCTGAGATTGGCCCCCGATGGAATTGGCAGAGCCATGCAAAGCATGGGAAACCGTGCATCCTCCTGCAAGGGCTTTGTAAATGCTTGTCTGGAATGGATTGATGACATCGCCCGTATATACCTCAGGTGTTATGGCATTCGTGCCCTCGTTGATGGCATCCAAACCAATGTGCGAGTGCGCGTCAATAATTCCGGGCATCACGTACAACCCTGTGGCGTCAATGACTTTCACGCCGGCAGGTGCGGCAATATTCTTTGCTACCTGAGCAATCTTGCCATCCTTAACCAGCACATCCGTATTCTCCATCGTTCCTTTCGTCACGGTGAGAACAGTGCCATTCTTGATCAGCATATTACCCTTTTCTATTTGCCCGAACCCGGTCGAGACAAATGCCAGGGCGAGAATGATGGATATTATCTTCTTCATGAGATTCATCTTTAGCTGTTATTTTTTCGGTTCACGGGTTCCTTCAATGGATGAACTTCCAAAGCGGCCGGCAGTTGAAGTGCCCTTAAAAGAGTCTCCTTCGACGGTGACCTCCACGTCTATCTTAATAGAGTTACTACCGAAAGTAACCGTATAGCTGTAGGTGAGGCTATTGCCATCTAACGAAACGGACTGAAGGTCCACAGGACTTGTAAGACGTCCGCCCGACACGGTGCCGCTATAGCCTGTGCCGTCCTTCTTAAATACCACCTTACCATCGCTGCTGCCTTGCGAACCCTGGGTAACTGTGCTCCAGCTGCCTTCAATTTCCACTTTGGCATTGGGGTCTGATTTCTTCGTCTCCTTCACCTCCATTTTGTAAAGCACTCCATCCACAAAAACATAGCGCACCTTAGCCTTTTCATTGAAGTAGGGTTTATCTGAGATAACCAGGTTGGCCATTTTGCCATTGTCTATGGTTCCCATTCTGTCGGACAGTCCTAGCATTTGAGCGGGGGTAGTGGTCAAGGCTGCCAGGGCAGCATCTTCGGATAAACCTGCGGCTATCATTCTCCTCAGATTGGCATGGATATCCTTGGATTTGGCGCTCATGCTGGTGAATCCGAATGGCACTCCTGCCTTTTGAAATGCAGCTGCCTGAGCAGTATAGTTGGCGATTGCCTCTGCCTTTCTTTTGTCCAGCGCTTCTTTTTCAACCTGCGCGGGTGTGGAGGCTTTGGAATCCTTTGCATCCTTCTTATTGTCTTTCTTCAATTCTTCCGGAAGGTCGAGTGACAGAAACACGCGAGCCCCTGAAGACTTGACCTTATTGATGAGAGGCCATCCGTCTTTCAAGTCTGCCAGCACCAAAGAAAATCCAAGATCGTTTTTCAATGTCATAGCACGGTTGGCATCCAGGAGCCTTTCTGTGCGAAAGAGCACAGGTGCCCTCTGGTCAATTACAGAATAGAAAGCTTCAAGGGTTTTATCATTGGCCGGACGTTCCAAACCGTTGCGATTGGAAGCGTAAAGCGCTTCATAGGATTTTGCCTGCATCGCCTGACGGTACAAGTCCCTGTACTTCGACATCACTCCCAAGACCGTTGCAGGGTACACACCTTGTGCAGGAGTAAATTCAGAATAAAGTGAAGCCTTGTTTATCAACACCATGGCATCGCCACTGCTTCCTGCTGTATTAACTATGGCCGACTGACCCGGCAGGAAGTTTCCGTATGGCACCACCTGAACAGTAGTGAAGCCCAGGTTCCTCAATTCCTCCAGGCTTTTGTCTGCAGGATTAAGGAATGCCCTGACATCGGTTTGCGGAGTGATACCTGCCCGCTCCGGTGTAGGGTTGCCGGGATCTTTTACTTTCTCTCTTTGTTCCTCCTTGGGTTTTGTCACGCCGGCACGGGTTAGCCCATCAATAAATCCTGCATAAGCGTACATTGAATCGGCCTTGATAACAACCGCATCGGAAGGGATAGTAATGCCTTTGCCGGCATTTACAATCAGACCATCCTTAAGAAGAATGGTGCCCATTTCAATCTTACGGCCAGGACCCTGGATGATATTCACATTGGTGATGGCGTAGGTACGTGTAACCGGTTTGAGGTCCACCTCGTCCTGCGCGCGCAGCCAGGCAGGCGTCATCAGGATGACAGCCATCAGGATACTTCGCATAGAGAACTTCATACGTGTTGCTGATTTTTTGGAAAGCGGCCAATCTATAAAGAAAATTCCGCCCAACACCTGCACATTACAGGAATGGCAAAGAACATGTTGATCCTTCCAAATTTCATTACTTTCACCCCAATAACACTTTCTAATAATGGCTATAGATTCCAACTCCCTAAGAAGTCAATTTCCCTCACTGTCCAGAACCTATCGTGACATGCCGATGGTCTACTTTGATGGTCCTGCAGGTACCCAGGTTCCCCAAGGCGTAATTGATGCCGTGGTTCATTACTACACACACTCGAATGCAAATAGTCATGGTGCATTCGTGACCACACAGGAAACTGATACCATTATCGATGACATGAGGAAGGCCATGGCCGCTTTACTGGGTGCTCCAGGGCCCGACACGATCTCCATCGGTCAAAACATGACCACACTGAACTTCTCTCTTGCCAGAGCCATGTCCAGGATATTTCGTGAAGGAGATGAGGTTTTGATCACCCAACTGGATCATGAAGCCAACCGCGGCCCGTGGCTAACCCTAAGGGACGTTGGAGTCAAGGTGAGGGAAGTGAATCTTCTTCCCAGTGGCGAGTTGGATTACGAAGACTTTGAGAAAAAGATAAATGAGAACACCCGCCTTGTTTGTATGGGGATGTCTGCCAACAGCATCGGCACCGTCAACAATTTCAAGCGGGTGCGTGAGCTGACCTACAGGTACAATGCCTGGCTGTTGCTGGATGCAGTTCACTATGCACCGCACTTCAGCATAGATGTTGAAGACATCGGGTGTGATTTTCTGCTTTGTTCCGCCTATAAATTTTACGGACCCCATGTGGGGATCTTGTATGCCAAGCCAGGCGTACTGGATCGCCTTCCTACAGACCGGCTGCGTACCGCCCCCCAAATAGCGCCAGGCTCAATAGAGACAGGGACACTCAACCATGCAGCGATCGCAGGCGTGGCAGCTGCTGTTAAATTCATTGCGACACTGGGTACAGGGGAGTCATTGCGCTCGAGGCTCGTCACGGCCTATGATGGCATCGCAGCCCACGAGCATAAGCTGGCCAGCAAATTGTATGAGGGTCTCAATAAGATCAAGGGTGTAAGCGTGATCGGTCAGGACTTTTCGAAGGCTTCAAGGACACCGACGGTTTCTTTCACTACGAAGGGAAAAACTCCAGACCAGGTCTGCGCCCTCCTCGCAGAAAAGAATATCTGCGCCTGGGGTGGGCATTTCTATGCCATGCACGCCATCGAAGTTTTAGGCCTGCTCGAAAAAGGTGGTGTGACGCGAATGGGCATCTCTGTTTACAATACCGATGCGGAGGTCGACTTTGTGCTGGAACAGGTAAAGCGAATTACTGCAGCATAGCCGGTGGTCAGCAGCGTCTGCTACTATAGTATAAAACACCTAACTTGTAATGAACCTCTTTTGACAAAAAATGGACAAACGCACGTTTATTAAGAGCCTTTCCCTGCTTGGCGCAGGATTGACCGCCTCAGGCCCGCTCAAGGCTATGGATGAGTGGATCGCCCAATCGGGCAACCTTTCTGCTGATCAGCTTGCCGGCGACGAAGAGTTTTGGGCCGGAATTCGCAGCGGATACCGACTCAAACCAGACTACATCAATCTTGAGAATGGCTATTACTGCTTCCTTCCGCAGGAGACGCTTGAGCATTTTATCAACCACGTGAAAGAGGTTAATTATCAGGGCTCCTACTATATGCGCACGGTGCAGTGGGACAACAAGAAAGCAATGGCAGCCAAGCTCGCCGATATGGCAGGCTGCCCCCCTGACGAACTGGTCATCACGCGGAATACAACAGAGTCACTGGATATGGTCATTGGCGGTCTCGACTGGAAACCGGGCGATGAGGCTGTTATGGCCGAACAGGATTACGGCGCAATGCTTGATCACTTTAAGCTGATCGCCAAAAGATTTGGAGTTGTCAACAAGATGGTGTCCGTACCTAATCATCCATCATCGGATGAAGAGATCGTAAGTGTTTACGAGAAAGCCATCACGCCCAGGACAAAACTCCTCATGGTTTGCCATATGGTCAACATAACCGGCCAGATTCTGCCGGTCAAGAAGATTTGCGATATGGCACATAGCAAGGGCGTGCTCGTGATGGTTGACGGAGCCCATGCTTTTGCGCATTTCCGTTTCAAGATTCCTGACTTGAATTGTGATTTCTACGGCGCAAGCCTTCACAAGTGGCTCAGTGTTCCTCTAGGCGCAGGCATATTGTATGTGAAGAAAGAAAACATCAGCAAAGTATGGCCTCTGCTGGCAGATGGCGAAAGAAAGCCAGACGACATCTACCGGTTGAATCACATCGGCACGCACCCGGTACATACCGACCTGGCCATTGCCAATGCCATCGATTTTCACAACAAGATCGGGTCCGAGAGGAAAGAGGCCCGCCTTCGATTCCTTCAGTCTTACTGGACATCGAAGGTGCGTGATCTCCCTCACGTAGTGGTGAATACTCCTGCCGACCCTGTGCGTCACTGCGGCATTGGCAATGTAGGTGTCAAGAGCATGAAGCCAGGTGATCTAGCTGACACACTGATGAAGAAATACAAGATCTACACCGTGGCGATTGACGGCGCCAATGTTCATGGGTGCCGGATCAGTCCCAATCTCTACACAACGACGGCAGAGTTGGATGTATTGGTCAAGGCATTGACTGAACTTACCTGATCTCAGGCATAAAATTCACGTGAATGCTGCTGTACAAGATGAAGTCCGGCGTAGTCGTTGCACACGAAGAGCATTTCTATGCAATCGACGGGGCATGGGCGGAAATAATCAACCGAAAAAAGCTTTATGATTATTTGCTGAATGTCATTACCCGGTCTAAATCATTATCAAGCCCCGGAGGCACGCCACTTGCTCCCATTGATCAACAGGAAATTTGGGCAGCCGGCGTCACATATCGGCGCAGCAAGGAGGCGAGGATGGAAGAATCGAAGGAATCGGGAGGCGCCAATTTCTATGACAAAGTATACGACGCCGAACGCCCTGAGCTCTTCTTCAAAGCTTTGCCCCATCGCGTGGCCGGGCCCAATGAGTCTGTATATATAAGGAGAGATTCAACCTGGAATGTGCCAGAGCCCGAATTGACGCTGTTCATCAATAGCGATGGAAACATACAGGGTTATACCATCGGAAACGACATGAGTTCCAGGAGCATTGAAGGTGAGAACCCGCTCTACCTTCCCCAAGCGAAGATATATGACCGAAGTGCCGCCCTCGGGCCGGCCTTGCTGGTGACGGAAGGCCCAATTGCACCAGAGACCATGATCAGGATGGAAATTCGCAGAAATGGTAAAACGGTGTTCAGCGACGGCGCACCCATCAGCCGCATGAAACGGTCGCATACCGAACTTGCATCCTATCTCTTTCGTGAATGTACTTTTCCCCATGGATGTTTTCTGATGACAGGCACGTGTGTTGTTCCGGGAAATGACTTCACACTTCAGCCCGATGATGCAGTAGAAATCCAAATCGAAGGTATCGGCACTTTGAACAATACTGTTCAACTCCCGAAAGACTAAGCAGCATGGATGATCTAATGAAGTTCCGGGCGGAAATTATTCCGGAATTCTTAAATTAGACTCTCATCATTCAACCGCATCATGAAGAACATTCTTGCCCTGTTTTTTGTCCTGACCACAACGCTTACCTACTCTCAGGATTCTTTCAACGGACTTGGTGTAGGACTTGACAACCTGTTCCGCCTGTCGAAGGCGAAAACCCGTTCCATCAGTGCGGAGAATCCAACCGGAGAGAAGGGAAAAGGTGGAATGGCCAAAGAAGGGGTAGCCTCCAACAACGCACGCGACCTTGGACAAGGATGGAAAGTCAATCCCTACGTCGTCATCGACCCGGGGAAAACATATACCCTTGCAGAGATCACCGGATCAGGAGCCATACAACATATCTGGCTGACACCCACCGGAACATGGCGTTACTCCATTCTTCGCATGTACTGGGATGATGAATCGCAACCCTCGGTTGAAGTGCCGCTCGGTGATTTCTTCGGAATGGGATGGGGCGAGTATTCTCACTTGAATTCACTGGCCGTGACCGTCAACCCCGGCAGCGCTTTTAACAGCTACTGGGTGATGCCTTTCAAAAAGAAGTGCAGGGTCACGATTGAAAACATCAACACGGAAAAAGTAACAATCTTCTATCAGATAGATTACACGCTTACCGAAGTTCCCGACGATGCAGCCTACTTTCATGCGCAGTTCCGGCGCACCAATCCGGTGAAGTACAAAGATGTATTCACCATCGTTGACAACATCAAGGGACGGGGGCACTACGTAGGCACCTACCTTGCCTGGGGCGTGCACAACAACGGCTGGTGGGGAGAAGGAGAAATCAAGTTCTTCATGGACGGTGACAAGGACTTTCCGACAATCAATGGCACCGGAACAGAAGATTATTTCTGCGGATCTTACGACTTTGATACGAAAAAGAAAGATCCCGCCATTGACATGACGGCCTACACAGAATTCTCCACGGCCTATGCCGGTCTTCATCAGGTTGTGAGAGGAGATGGTCACTATAAAGTGATGCAGCGTTTCGGCATGTACCGTTGGCACATTACAGATCCCATCCGTTTTGAACAAGACCTGCGTGTAACCATCCAGGACCTGGGGTGGCGCAGCGGCGGCCGCTACCTTCCCCAGCAATCGGACATCTCGGCGGTCGCCTATTGGTACCAGTCCGAACCTCATAACCCATTCCCCAAACTTCCATCCAAGGATGAGTTGGAAGTGAATTAATCTGCCCATGAGAATACCATTCCACCTTCTTCTTACAGGCATCGTTGTCACTGTACTGTCTCTTAGTTTGTTGCTTTCCAGCTGCGGCACCCGGCGGCAGGAAGAAACGGTGACTTCTGATACATTGAGTTTCGCCAAAGGATCCTTTGGTTACGATGCAAACTTCCTTGCCCGCAATAAGGAAGTTGTCATACTGCAGGATGTGAAAGGCCAGGGGAAAGTTCTTGTAGTTGGAGACTACCAGGGACGCGTGATGACCAGCACTTCACGTGGCGATCTCGGCCTGAGTTATGGCTGGCTTAATTATGACCTCATTGATGCCGTTACCTCGCAACCGCACATGAACCCGTACGGCGGTGAGGACCGGTTCTGGATCGGACCGGAGGGCGGGCAATATGCAGTGTTCTTTACCCAAGGCATGTCCTTTGTATTTGAAAATTGGCAGACACCGGCTCTGATCGACACGGAGCCGTTTGAATTAAAGACTTCCCTGAATGGCCAGGCGACTTTCACCAAATCAGCCATGCTGACCAATTACGACGGCTTTACTTTTGAAATGGAAATCGAAAGGCAGATAAAACTGCTGGACAGCAAGGAGATTGAAAAACTTTACGGGATCGAGGTGGGGAACCTGAACAAGGTATGTTTTCAGACGGTAAACACCATAAAGAATGCTGGGAAGGAAGCGTGGACCAGGAAGCGTGGGCTGATATCCATTTGGATCCTTGGTATGTTCAATCCCTCCCCCGCCACAACCATTATTATTCCTTATCGCAATACCCCTTCCTCAGCTGGCAAAGTCGTCGACAATTATTTCGGGAATATTTCGCCCGAGCGCCTGGTCAAGACTGACAGCGTGCTGTTCTTCCGAGGCGATGGAAAGTCACGGGGGAAAATCGGCATCCCTCCTTCCATTGCCAGAAACATCCAGGGGAGTTACGATGCTTCACGGCACGTTCTTACACTTGTCACTTTCGACATCCATCCTGACCGTCCGTATGTCAATTCCAAATGGGAGACTCAGACGAATCCCTTTGATGGTGATGCAGTTAACGCCTACAATGATGGTCCCCTGGCGACGGGAGGACAGCTCGGACCCTTTTATGAGCACGAAAGTTCCTCACCCGCTCTTGATCTGGCACCCGGGCAAAAATGGACGCATCATCATACTACCCTGCACCTCGAAGGAAGTGAGAAAGAACTGGATGCCATCATGAGGAAAGCGTTGGGCGTATCCATCGGAACAATTGAAAAAGCTTTTATCAAGAAGTAATACCAACCTTATCAATCCCAGCCTATGAAAGGACTCATGATGGATTTCCAATTGCTGCTTCCAGCCGTATTGAGAAGGGCAGAGACGTTTTTCAGTCACAAAGAAATTGTGACGCGGCAGCCGGACAAATCCCTGCATCGGTATACCTACGCCGACATGGCACGTCGCACCAAACAGTTGGGCGTTGCTCTCAAGAGGCTGGGTGTAAAGGAAGGTGAAAGAGTGGCCACACTTTCGTGGAATCACTACCAGCATCTCGAAGTCTATTTCGCCGTCCCGTGCATCGGGGCCGTACTTCATACACTGAATCTGCGACTCTCACCTGACGATCTTACTTACATTGCCAACCATGCGCAGGATAAGGTCATTATCGTGGACCAGGTCTTGCTGCCACTTTTTGAGAAATTCAAAGACAAGGTGAGCCCTGACCATATCATCGTCATTCCCAATGGCAGCGGCTCGCTCGCGCCAGGTTATCTGAACTATGAAGAATTGCTGGCTGATTCCGACCCTGCTCACTATTTCCCTTTTGAAGGAGATGAGAACACTGCTGCTGCAATGTGCTACACTACAGGTACAACGGGCCGACCGAAGGGAGTCATGTACTCGCACCGCTCCATTATATTACACTCCATGGTAGGCGCATTTGCAGAAGGCCTTGCCGTTCGTGAAGCAGATATAGTACTCCCCGTCGTGCCCATGTTCCATGTCAACGCCTGGGGACTTCCTTTCGTGTGTACCTTCCTCGGCACCAAGCAGGTTTTTCCAGGGCCCCATCTTGATGGAAACAGCCTGATTGAATTGTTTGAAAATGAAAAGGTGACCATCACAGCGGGTGTTCCGACGATATGGCTGGGGATTCTTTCGATTCTTGACGCCAATCCGGGGAAATTCAATCTTTCTTCGCTTCGCTACATGGTCGTAGGCGGATCAGCTGCTCCCCGGTCGATGATTGTGGGATTTGAGGAACGCCATAAATTGAAGATTCTTCATGCCTGGGGCATGACAGAAACCTCGCCCATCGGCACCATATGCGGCCTGACTTCCGAACTGCAGAAAGAACCCAAGGAAGTGCAGTATGATTATCGCGCCAAGCAGGGATTGGCAGCACCCATGGTGGAAATTCGGGCACGCAACGAAGAGGGATTCGTGCCATGGGACGGCATCACCATGGGAGAGTTGGAAGTTCGGGGGCCGTGGATCTCTAAAGCCTATTATAATACCGACGAGCAGGACGACAAGTTCACTGTTGATGGCTGGTTCAGAACCGGCGATATCGTGACCATCGACCCGAGAGGTTACATTGAAATCCGTGACCGCAGCAAGGACGTCATTAAGTCGGGAGGCGAATGGATCAGTTCGATTACGCTGGAGAGCACCCTCATGGGGCACCCGGCAGTAGCAGAAGCGGCTGTATTTGCCATACCAGATGAGAAATGGATGGAACGGCCCATGGCCTGCATCGTACTAAAAGAAGGAAAGTCGGCAACCGCAGACGAATTGCGGCAATTCCTTGAGCCACAGTTCGCAAAATTCTGGCTTCCGGAAGTCTACGAGTTTGTGAAAGAGATACCCAAGACCTCTGTGGGAAAATTCAGGAAGACCGCATTGCGTGAAATGTACAAAGAACGAGGAAAGCGTTAGGACATTAGCCTTACTCGTAATAATAGATTTTGACTTCAACCCTCTGGCGGACAAAGTCCACATGATTGACGTCGGCCCTCTTGATGTCCAGACCTGTCCGCATTCGTAGATCATCTATAAGGGTCGGCATTTTCGCGGGTTGAATGTTATCCAGGTTGTCGTATTCAATGACCTTTACATTCTGGGTGCGCAGGAACCGGTTGTTGTCAACGAAATAGGTGACAGCCAGAATCATAGCATTAAGCGCAACGAGTTCGAAGTACCTCCCCCGCATCACTGCATTGATGATCCCGATGGCAAGTACAATAAAAAGATAGGTCATGTCCTTGATAGAGATCTGCTCTGTCCTGAAACGAAGCAGCGTAAAGGCGGCGGCAATTCCAAAAGCGCCGCTGAGGGAACTAAACGCAAGGGTATTCACCATGATAAAAGAAAGGAGAAACACCACGAAATTGAGAACGAAGAAGGTGAAATTGAATTCTTCCTTCTTATTGCTTGGATAGTAGACTTTCTGAATCAGGATGACCATGGCCACAGTATTAATTAGCCATTGCAGAAGAAAGGCCAGGGTAAATATGTCTGTGCCGGAAACGAGTTTGATAATACCTTCTTGTTTATCCATTCTTCCGGGGTTAACGCTTAAGGGAAAGGTACAAAATCTTCAAGGATCGAACCACGAGTCCCGGAGAACAACCGTTGCCCGAGATCGTCTGCAGGCCTTGCAGTATGATTACTATATTTAGGAAAACCGGGAACTGGTTCAGGGGACCGGTTAATTGTCATAATAAAACCACCTATGAAGAGAGCTCTATACACACTCCTGATCGCTGTACTTGCTGCAGCATCATCCTTTGGTCAAAAGAAGGCCACCAAATCAGAGACCGCGAGCACTGCTGCGACAGGTGCCGATCTTGAATCCTATTTTAAACCGCTCAAGTGGCGCAACATTGGCCCCTTCCGGGGCGGCAGGTCCGTTACAGCAACCGGCGTAGTGGGTGATCCGCTGGTGTATTACATGGGTACTACGGGTGGAGGAGTATGGAAAACCGAAGATGCCGGCAACACCTGGAAGAACATTTCTGACGGCTATTTCAAGACGGGAAGTGTGGGTGCTGTGGCCGTGGCTGAAAGTGACCCCAATGTTATTTACGTGGGCATGGGCGAACACGCACCGCGCGGGGTAACCTCCTCCTACGGCGACGGTGTATATAAATCCACTGATGCCGGCAAGACCTGGAAGAAGATGGGCCTGGAACTGACCCGGCACATCGCCAACATAAGAATCCATCCGCGCAACCCTGATCTCGTTTATGTTGCAGCGCAGGGACCCATTCACGCTGCAACACCTGAAAGAGGTGTTTATAAGTCAGCAGACGGTGGCCTTACATGGAAGCAGGTGCTGTTTGTAGACAACAACACCGGTTGTGTCGATCTCAATATGGACATGAGCAACCCCAGGGTTTTGTATGCAGCCATGTGGGACTATATCCGTCTGCCATGGCAGGTAAGAAGCGGAGGCCCCGGCAGTGGATTGTACAAATCAACAGACGGCGGCGAGACCTGGAACAAGATACAGAAAGGGCTTCCGAAGGAGCTTGGCAAGATGAGCGTGTCCGTTTGCCGTTCCAATCCGGAGAAAGTTTATGCGCTTGTTGAAAGTGACACGCAGAAGGAACAGGGGGGACTGTTTGTCTCAACGAACGGTGGCGACAGCTGGGATCGCATCAGTAAGGATCACCGGCTCGTACAAAGAGCGTGGTATTATATAGAGGTATTCGCCGATCCTCAGAATGAGAATATTGTATACGTACTCAATTCACCAGGTTTGAAGTCAATTGACGGTGGCAAAACATGGACAAACCTTCGTGGTACTCATGGAGATTATCACCAGTTGTGGATCAATCCCCATAATAACCGCAACATGATCATCGCCAATGATGGAGGCTCTGCCATCACCTTCAACCAGGGTGACACCTGGACCACGCAAGGCAACCAGCCAACCGCGCAGTTTTACCGCGTCAATGCGGACAATAAGTTCCCGTATCGCCTGTATGCAGGGCAACAGGATAATACTTCTGTGATGATCGACAGCCGAAATCCAGCAGGGTATTCCATCGGTGAAAAGAACTGGGTCTACTCGGCAGGAGGAGAAAGTGCATTCCTCGCATTCAATCCTGATGATCCGCGCTATGTAATGGGTGGCAGCTATCAGGGTACCATTCAACTGAAAGACATGAACAGCAATGAGGGCAAGGGGGTTATGATTGCACCTATCCAGTATCAGGCTTTGCAACCAAAAGACATGAAGTACAGGTTCAACTGGAATGCACCCATCATGTGGTCCAAGCACGAACCAAAAGCCTTCTATCACGGCGGCAACAAACTCTTCAAGACTACGGACCTCGGCAAAACGTGGGAAGTGGTATCCCCTGATCTCACACGCAATGACGTAACGAAGCTGGGCATGAGTGGTGTGCCGTACACAAATGAAGGAGCCGGCGGTGAGAACTATGGCACGCTCGCCTATGTGTACGAAGCTCCCAATGAGCCCATCATCTGGACTGGAAGTGATGATGGTCTTGTTCAAATGACCCGCGACGGAGGCAAGACCTGGAACAACGTAACACCTGCCGGGCTGCAAGAGTGTCTTATCAACAGCATCGAGGTTTCGCCACACAACAAAGCCACTGCCTACATCGCCACTACGCGTTATAAGTTCAATGATTTTGCCCCAGGTCTTTATAAGACAACCGACTATGGTAAAACATGGACCAAGATCAACAACGGCATCCCGTATGGTGCCTTTACACGCGTGATCCGTGAAGATGATGTTCGGAAAGATTTGCTGTATGCAGGTACCGAAACCGGCATTTATGTTTCATTTGATGGTGGTAACCAATGGTCGCCGCTTCAACTGAATCTTCCCGTTGTGGCCATTACGGACCTGAAAGTTCACCAGGGAGACCTGCTGGCATCTACACAAGGAAGGGCCTTTTGGATACTCGATGATCTCGGCCCTATTCGCCAGTACCAACCTTCAAGAGCGCTCACACTGTATCAGCCTGAAGATAATTACCGCGTGTTTGCCGGTAGTCCGTTTGACAACAACTCGCAGGATGAAAACGCTGATCCGGGCAAAAGCACCTCAGCAGGTGTGAACCCAGCGTCTGGAACTGTAATCTATTATGAACTACCCGCAACGATGGACTCCACCGCCAAACTGAAACTTCAGATCCTTGATGAAAAAGGCCAATTGGTGAAGGAATTCTCCACCGAGAAGGACAAGAAGTTTGTAAGTTATTCGGGAGGACCCTCTGCAGAACCAACAATCACGCGCAAGCCAGGGCTGAATCGTTTTGCCTGGGACAACCGGTATCCCACAGTGAAGGGAGTGCCCAGCGTGTTTATCGAAGGCAGTTTTGCAGGTCACAAAGTTTCACCCGGAAAATACACAGTCAAGCTGACCCTGGGCACTGAAGAAAGATCTGCCAGTTTCAATGTGTTGCCTCATCCAGGAATCCAGGCGACAGCTCTGGAGTATGAACAACAGCACCAGACCATGCTTGCGATCGAAAGGAGCATCAATGAAATTCATGAATCCGTCAACAACGCGAGATCGATGAAAAAGCAGATCAACGATCTGGTTGAAATAATCGGAGGAAAGGCCGAATGGAAACCAGCTGTAGATGCAGGTAAGGCAGTTGTGAAGAAAATAGAAGCCTGGGAGGAAAAAGTAGTTCAACCCAAAGCACAAAGCAATGATGACATCATCAACTTCGTGAATAAGCTCAGCGCCGATTATATTTTCCTGAAAGGTGAATTGGATGACAACATTCCGTATGTCACCAATGGTGTAACCCAGCAGCTAAATGCTCTGGATGAGCAATGGAAAACGCTGAAGGCAGAATACAATGGCCTTATCCAGAATGAGGTTACGCCATTCAACAAACTGTGCACCGACCTGAAGATCGAGGCCATAGTCACGACAGGAAAATAAGCTGACGGAATGAAGCCCCGCCTCCTATTCACGGCAGCTCTGTTGGTGCTGCTTTCCTGCAGTCAACCGGTAACATATGACCTGGTGATCAGCGGTGGTCAATTAATTGACGGATCCGGCTCACCGGCCATCCGTTCTGACATTGGCATTAAAGACGGCAGGATTATTAAAGTAGGAGATCTCACTGGTGCCAAATCGTTGCAGTTGATTGACGCCACCGGACTTGTAGTGGCTCCCGGATTTATTGATGTGCATGCCCATATTGAACAGTTGATGCGTTTGCCGGACGCCGAAAGCAAAGTACGGCAAGGCGTCACAACCTGCCTGGGAGGCCCGGATGGCAGCGGGCCACTTCCGCTGGGGAGGTATCTCGACTCGCTGGAGCACCATTTCAACTTGGGTATGAATGTCGGCTACCTCGCAGGGCACAACTCCATTCGCAATTCCGTCATGGGCAATGCCAACCGACAACCTTCTGAAAAGGAGATGGAGGACATGAAGGCGCTGGTAACCCAATCAATGAAAGAAGGTGCTTTCGGATTATCTACCGGATTGCTTTATATGCCTGGCACCTTTTCCAAAACTGATGAAGTGATTGCCCTGGCCCGGGTGGCCGGATCGATGGGCGGTATTTATACCAGTCACCTTCGCAAAGAAGGTCTCGGACTTCTTGATGGTGTGAAAGAAGCGATGATCATTGGACGCGAGGCGAACATACCTGTTGTGCTCACCCATCATAAAGCCATCGGAAAGCGCATGTGGGGAGCCAGCAAGATCACCACCGCAATGGTTGATTCTGCGCGCAAAGCCGGAATTGATGTGATGATGGATCAGTATCCCTACACAGCGAGTTCAACTTCTCTCTCCGTTCTGCTTCCCTCCTGGTCGCTGGCCGGCTCTGACGAAGATTTCATAAAAAGATTGAACAAGAAGCAGAAGAAGGACAGCATCCTGGCGGGCATCCGCTTTAATATCATGAATGACCGAGGCGGCGGTGATCTTCATCTCATTCAGTTTTCCAGCGTACCGTGGGATTCTACGCTTAATGGTCTTACCCTCCATGATTATCTCGTCAGACTCGGTCAGGAGCCTAACATTGATAATGGCGTAAATCTTGTATTGCAGATGCAGCTGAAGGGCGGAGCCTCATGTATTTACCATGCCATGAGTGAAGACGATGTGGAGCGAATCATGAGACATCCATTTACCATGCATGCCTCTGATGGTGCACTTGTAAAATTTGGCGAAGGGCATCCGCATCCAAGGGCTTACGGGACTTTCCCTAAGATCCTGGGAGAATACGTCCGCAACAAGAAAGTGCTTACACTGGAAGAAGCGATACGTAAAATGACTTCACTGCCAGCGTCAAGGCTGGGTCTTAAAGACAGGGGTCTGTTAAAGGAAGGCATGATGGCAGACATCGCTGTTTTCAATCCTGCCACCATTGCAGACTTGTCAAGTTTTACAGATCCTCATCACTTCCCGGCAGGCATAGAATATGTTGTTGTGAATGGGAATGTGACAGTTTCCAGCCATCAGATGACGGATGCACGAGGGGGACAGGTATTGCGGGGGCCAGCATTCACGGCTCCTGCATCCGGAAACAGATAATCATCAGCACACTACGGCAATGGGCATGACATAAGTCATTCGCGCAGCAGTCTGGACCTGATAATTTTGAAAAATAGCAGGATAGAGCCCTTATTGCATCATGGCCCTGAATGACATTTACATCTATCTCATCATCATCCTGATGGCAACTGCCGTCGTGGACCTTATCGTAGGGGTTGGAAATGATGCGGTGAACTTCCTCAATTCCGCGATCGGTTCAAAAGTGGCGCCATTCAAGATCATACTTGCCGTTGCCAGCCTTGGCGTCGTGATAGGGTGTACATTCTCCAGTGGCATGATGGAGGTGGCGCGAAACGGTCTTTTCAATCCGTCCTTCTTCACATTCGATCGCGTAATGGTCGTGTTCATGGCCGTCATGTTAACCGATATTATCCTCCTCGACATTTACAATACTTTCGGATTGCCTACCTCCACGACCGTTTCATTGGTATTTGAAATTCTTGGGGCAGGGCTGATCACTGGATATCTACTTTCCTACGATAAGACAGGCACTATCCCTGACTTTCATGCCGTCATCAACACTTCCAGTGCTGTAACCATTATTTCCGGAATCTTCCTCTCTGTATTCATATCCTTCATCATGTCCACTTTGGTTCAGCATGTGGTCAGGATTGTATTCACATTTGATCTTGAAGAAGGCCTAAGGAAGTATGGTGCCATTTTCAGCGGCATATCAATTTCTGTAATCACCTACTTTCTGCTGATCAAGGGAGCAAAAGGAAGCGTCTTCATTTCAGCGGAACAGGAGAAATGGATATCTGCGCACACGAATGACATAATGCTGGTGTCGCTCGTTGTATGGAGTATCGTCGTTCAGTTGCTGATGTGGTGGAGAAAGATTAACCCACTGAAGTTCATAGTCCTGCTTGGCACTTTTTCGCTTGCCATGGCTTTTGCAGCCAATGATCTCGTGAACTTTGTCGGAGTGCCGGTGGCAGGTTTGATTTCGTATCAGAAGTGGATGCTCTCAGGACTTCCGGCAACGGAATACAATATGTCCATTCTTTCCAGCAAGGTCGAAACACCCTATTGGATTCTCCTGGCTTCCGGTGTAGTGATGATACTTACGCTATGGACCAATGCAAAAGCAAGGAAGGTGACCGAAACTGAGGTGTCGCTGGGCCGGCAGGAAGAAGGCGATGAGAAATTCAGGCCTAATTTTCTTTCACGTGCCATGGTTGGGATGGCGGTATCAACCGGTCAGCTCATCGATAGTATGGTTCCCAGAAAATGGTCGGAAGTACTGGCCATGAGGTTCGCTCAGAAGAAAGGCGACAAACCGGCACCCGAATCGGTCACCACATCCTTTGACCTGCTCCGTGCTTCGGTCAATCTGATTGTATCGAGCGTGCTGATCGCATTCGGAACAGCCAACAAACTGCCCCTCTCCACAACCTTTGTCACCTTTATGGTCGCTATGGGTTCCTCCTTTGCCGATCAGGCTTGGGGAAGAGAAAGTGCCGTATACCGGGTTGCCGGTGTAATCAACGTCATAGCAAGCTGGTTCCTCACGGCAGCAATCGCATTCAGCGGTGCAGGGCTTATCGCCTTTGTTCTCTACCTGACAGGTACCACTGGCTTTTTTGTTCTTGCGGCACTGGCCACTTTCTTCCTGATCAGAAGTCATATAGTCTTTCAAAAGCGAGCAAAAGAGGAACAGATCGAAAACAAGGCCTTTGTCGCGGAGCGTCTTGACGCCCGTCAGGTGATGGAACAGAGCAAAGAAACCACACTGAAGACTTTCAAGATGGTGAAGCGGGTATTGCAACATAGCATCCATGCCCTGGAAAATGAAAAGCAGGCAACCATCAACAAGGCAAGGGAAGAAATCAGCCGGCTCCGTGTCCAAAATGAAAAGTTGCATGCAAAAATCATCAAGCAGGTGAAGAAGATGGAAGAGGGGCAACTTCCTGCCGGCCGGCTTTACATCCTTGTTTTTGACAATGCGCAGCATCTGTACCAGAGTGCCACGCTGGTCTGCGATGTATGCACGGACCACGTTATTAATCACCACCCAAAACCCAACAACTACTTCCTTAAGAACCTTAAAGAAGTAGAATCACAACTTCAGACTTTCATCGACGACTGTGTACTCAGCCTGGAGAAGGGAGATCTTGACAGCATGCGCGGACTTAAGGCAAAGGAGACCCAAATAGAAGAAGCCATTTCAAAACACCTTGACAGGGAAATAAGCGACATCCAGGCAGGCATCCTGAGTACCCGGATGGGACTATTGCAAACTCGCCTTTATCTTGAGCTTCAGGACATCCTGGAACACACAGGTTACATTCAGCAACTGTACCTTCAGTACGACAGTCCTCCGGCTGTGAACCCCTGACCACAGTGTTTCCCCGGGGATGTTCCTTAAAAGAGGTAGCGCGATACTGATTGCCACCCTGCATCCTTGCCGGACGCGAGCCGGATATATCGACTGTTTATATGCATAAATTTTGCTTTTATATGGATTGCATAAGGATGCCATAAGCTCCAAAGGTGGTTTTGGCCGGATAAAATTGGCCAATGCAAGCTCTTACCAAGGTCTCCTGCCGCTCTCGATAAGCTGGTTTGCCGGTCTCGTAAGGAAGCTTGCCGGTCTCGTAAGGAAGTTTGCCGGTCTCGTAAGGAAATTTGCCGGACGTGTAAGGTCTGATATGCTTCCCAGGGTGCTTCTGTAAGCCATCCACCCTTGAATCATGCCCCCTCAACCGGGCTGAAAGATCACGAATTCTACTGGCGTGATGTATTCTGAATAAATTCTGACACGTCCTTCCGGAATTTCTCGAGCGAAGCCGGATGGGTGTACATCATGTGACCAGCCTCGTAGTACTTCATGATGATGTTCTTCTTGATCTCCGGCGTAAGCCCAAGGTGATCGATCGTGTGTTCAACCCCATAGAATAGTGTAGCTATGTCATAGTAGCCATTCAGGATCATGACCTTCACATTGGGATCTTTGGTCATGGCATTGGCCATGTCGATGCCTGTATTGATTGCCGCGGATGTACCCCACCTCAGGTTTCCTGCATGTTTCCAATCCCAGCGGAAGCCTTCTCTCCCGCCAGCACTGGTCATGTAGAACAGCTTCTTGTTCACTTTGAGGTCACCATAGAAGTATTGCATAAATCCTGCAGTATAAGCTGGGCTGATAGCGCTGCTTTGAGGATCGTAATCGGCAAACTGACTAAGCAAGTCGTCATTGATTCCCTTGAATCGCGAATCAAGGCGGCCTACCGTATTGCCCTCAGTGCGCAACAACTCCGCGAAGAACTCACCTGCCTGAACTCTGAGATCGGCTTTGAGCCAATAGTCGGCACTCAAGCCAGAATAGGCCGAAAGCTTTGTGGCCAGGGCACTCCGCTCAGCTGAAGACAAGCGGTCGCCTTTGAAGAGTGCGGGCATGTATTCCTTTTCTGTGAAGATGCGTACCTCTCCAACAAAAGCTTCCAGGCTGGTGGGTTTGTTGGCAATCTTGTTGTGATACCAGGCCGTGGCTGCATAAGTCGGGAAGTGAACAATGTAAGGAAGATCGTCATTGGGTGGGAACAACAGCGTACGCAGGTCAAACACGGCAGAAACCATTACCACGCCATTCAGCGCGATGCCGTCATTCAACAGCCTGTTCATCACACCGGCATTTCTAAATGTGCCATAGCTTTCCCCAAGAAGAAATTTAGGTGAATTCATTCTCCCGTTCTCCACGAGGTACTGGCGGATAAAGAGACTGATGCTTCTTATGTCCTGGTCAACTCCCCAGAAATCTTCAAATTTAGATTTGCCTACAGGCACGCTAAGTCCAGTCCCCACCGGGTCCATCATGACGATGTCGGCAATATCAAGGAGGGAATAATCATTATTTACCAGCTTGTATGGCGCCGCAGGTGTTACATCCGGGTCATTCACTACAATGCGCTTCGGTCCCATAACACCCATATGGAGCCAGTAGGAAGATGAACCCGGACCTCCATTGTAGGAGAAAATAATAGGCCTGTTTGCGGCGCCCTCCTTTGTATAGGCAGTGAACCCGAAGTTTGCGATAGGGTTATTATTCTCATCCCGCAACTGCATTGTCCCTGCTTTGGCCGTGACGGTAATCACGACGCCATTGACTTTGACGGTCTGCTGGGTGGTGGACACTTCCGGTTCCGGAATGGGTTTGACTTCCTGTTTTGCACTTTCATTCTGAGCCGGGAGACCGCCGGCCATGAGCAAACAAAAACAAAGCAACAGGATATTTTTCATAGCATTGATTTTTGGGTGGTCGAAGATAAGCACAATGGCAGTCCACCGCAAAAAAGGTATATTTGGTTAACCCCCGACCCGATGATACGTGTCGTTCTTCTGTTGCTGATTGGCAGTCTGCGTTGCCTGCCTTTCTCAGTCGCGCAATCTTTTCCCGAAATCAGAATTGCCATAGAAAAGAAGTCTTATCAGTCGCTTCAGGGTTCGGAGGGTATGAAGGTAAATCTCAATGATGCTGCCATGACCATCAATGGGAGGGCGGTGGAGGTGAAAGAGATGCATAGCAGGGGAAACAATTCACTGAACTTCAAGAGAAAATCCCTTTCGGTTGATCTGAAAAAGGAGACTTCCGTTATGCTTGAAGGCATGTCGGTGCCGCTCCGGAAGTTTCATTTGCTCAACCTGGTCATGGATAAATATAGCTGGCACAACCGGTGGGCCTATCTGAACATGTCTGCCCTCGGCATCTTCCCGCTGCATAGTACATATTGCACCCTCTGGATCAATGATCAGCCACAAGGCATATTTCTGCTGGTCGAAAAACCCCATGAGGCAAGCCTACGGTTGAAAAGTCCCTACATGCTGCGGCGTGGTGTGCAGCACAAAATAGACGGAGAATACATCGACACGCCATCCAAAGAAGAAGCTGCAGGATATCGTAAGAAGTACCAGCAGATGTATCATAATCTGGGACGGCTTAACGGTGAGGAACTGTTTTCAGCATTGGGCAGTGCCCTGGCAATGGAAGATTATTTCAGGTGGATGGGTTTCAACTACCTCATTATGAATGGTGACTACTCCGACGAACTGTACCTTTACATCAGGCCTGGAGATGGCAGATTTGACATTATCCCATGGGATTACGATGATATATTCAAACCTCTTCCACATGAAGGCAGTGAAGCACGAGGTGAGGTAGACCGGAACCGAATGGTCTTTTCCATTGAAGATGACCTTGACAAGAAGATTGCATCTGACCCCGTCATCTATCAGTACTATGTTGAAGCATTCAAAAGACTGTGCATAGACCTTACTGAAGAACAACTGCGCAAGACGGGTCAACAGGTGCTGAAGGAACTTGAAATACTTGGAAGAGATCCCCGGGTCGCAGAGGCTTCCAAATTTCTGGACAAGGTTTCATTTGACATGGAATCCGCGAAAACAGATCTTAATGTCGCTATTAATTCGGTAGTCAATCGCCGAAACGCAATAACCAAGAACATCCTGAAGTAACCGCAAATAACAAGGGGTGGGCTGTTATCCTTTTGTCGTCGGCGAAAACTTCACTACCTGGTTTTTCATCGGCTTCACCGTGCGCAGGTAGGCATATATGGCCGCAAGATCCCTTTCCTCCATGCCGCTGTACATAGTCCACGGCATCAGGGTGTTGAACTCACCCGGCTTAACCGGCTCGGCTGATGTTGAATCGGCGTAGGCCTTGAACTTCCGTACAAACATTTCCTCAGTCCATTTGCCAATTCCAGTTTCATTATCGGGACTGATGTTGGAAGATCGTACAACAGAACCGTCGGGGAACATGAATTCTCTTCCTCCGCCATAGATCAGTTCAGGAATGATCTGCCCCTTATCGACCTGTGTATGGCATTCTGCACAGCCGGAAGCATTCACCATATACGCTCCGTAAGCCAGCACATCAGACGGATCAGGTCGTGTCTGGTGATTCGCCTTTTGAGGAAGAGTATTGATGATGAAGTTCATTGGAAAATCCGGCTGGGAGTCCTGCACTGCGTGCTCAATGGGTTGAAGCGAACGTACGTAGGTGATGATACTGTAGATATCTTCTGGATCCATTTTCCCGTAGTACGTGTAAGGCATCAGCGGAAACATGGCCCTCCCCTCCTTGGTTACACCCGTGGTAATCAGACGGAATAATTCTCCATCCGTGTAGCGACTGATGGATGAAGGTGTAATGTTCTTTGAATAGAAAACTCCAGGCAAGCCCATGCTTTGATCAAACCGTTCGCCGCCCTGCCCGGTCGTTCCCGCGACAACCGGTCCGGAAAACCGGGTCCAGTCTCTCTTCGAATGACAATCCATGCAGACGGTGACATGGTTGGCCAGATACTCCCCACGCTGGAGGCGCTCAGGGGTATAGTCAAGTTTGATTTCAGCCGGTTCGCCCACATTGGGCATTGCGGCTTTAACATATAGAAGCAGTACGGCTAGTCCCGCTATCAGTAAGAGAAGGAAATAGCCTGCATATTTAAGAACTTTCATGGACGTAAGGTTGGGTGGTTCAACAAACATACTTCAACGAAACAACCTGGTTTAGGTTTCACAAGAGTTTGTGCCAGCTATTATCGTTCCCGTTGGCCAAATATTTTGCATATTTGATCTGATACAAAGTAGTGTCAAAAGAAATCGAACATATAGAAGACCTGTTATCCAAGGGCCGCTACTTTGAAGCGAAGACCGCTGCTGAAAAGGAACTCGCTGGAAATGGAAATCTTCGGCTCCGGCAATTGCACGCCCTTGCCACCTCGAAGTCAGGGGCACCAAAACTGGCCATCGACTCGCTGGAGCCGGTTTATCACCAACATCCTGATGATCCTGAAACCGCAGGAATCCTCGGGGGTATCTATAAGGAGATTTTCAAAAGAGATCAGGATACCCGTTATGCCCTGCAATCCAGGGATGTGTACCTGAAGAATTATCAGTCCACCAGGAATTTCTACACAGGCATTAATGCAGCCACCATGTCCGCCATTGCCGGACAGTCATCTAAGGGAAGAGAAATAGCGCAACAGCTGATTCAGCAGCTGGAGCAGCAACCTAAGGGCTTTTGGGAAATTGCAACCCTGGGTGAGGCCTACTTGCTCACGAAGGACAGGCAGGCCGCCATGGACCATTACTTTCAGGCGAGGAAACTGGCAGGCACTGATTGGGGCAAGATCGGGAGCGTGTACAATCAACTATGGTTGCTGAATCATTATGTTCCCGTTCCGAGTGAGATCCTGAAAAACTTCAGCCCCCCTGCTGTGGTTTCATTTGTGGGGCATATGATCGATCACCCTTCACGGACGACACCGCGGTTTCCGGCATACATCGAGCCCAATGTTAAGGAAGCAATTGCCGGCGCGCTCAGAACCCTCAACGCTAAGATTGGTTACTGTTCACTGGCCTGCGGCGGTGACATCATTTTTGCAGAGGCCATGCTGGAGGCCGGCGGAGAGTTGAGTGTGTGGATTCCCTTTGCCAAGGAAGACTTTATCGAAACGAGTCTGCGGTTTGCGGGTGAGGAATGGATTCAGCGCTTTGAAAGACTTGTCAGGCAAGTGCCAGTGCATTATCTGACGCAGGATCGCTATGACGGCCATGATGATTTGTTCACTTTCCTGAGCCAGGTTATCTACGGATCTGCCATCATACGGAGTACCATCAATCATTCCACACCCTATCTTCTGACTGTTCTGTCTGAAACGGATCTCAAGAGAAAGGAAGGCGGAACACGTGATGCCAGCAGCCTGTGGCCATACCCTCAACAACATATCAATATCAACCCTGATCAGTACCAGCGGACAGACGTCCGACACGGGCAAGGGAACGCCCCTCCTCCTTTTCACCCACCCAGAACAAGAGACAGGCCACTACTTTATTGTGTTACAGCCGACTTTGTGGGCTTTACTGATGAGGAGAACCG